>NZ_SPPA01000060.1:0-1984 GCF_004569585.1 Muribacter muris
CAATGATCTTCCAAAATTGAACCACAAAGATCCTTTAAAAGTGATCCACTTTTATTATTTCTTAATTACGATGTTTAAATCGATAAGATTCATTACCCGTTTCTAAAATATGGCAATGGTGAATTAACCTATCTAAAAGTGCATTTGTCATTTTTGCCTCAGTAAATAGGGTGCCCCACTCTGAAAACTCAAGGTTTGTCGTAATGATAACACTGGTATTTTCATGAAGTTGACTCATTAAATGAAACAGTAATGCCCCACCTTTTTGACTAAAGGGTAAGTAGCCTAGCTCATCCAAAATGATGACATCTTGGCGGACCATCTGAGGGACAAGCTTAAATTGTTTCATTTGATTATCCAGCTCAAGCTGATTCACCAAATCCAATACGTTCCAAAATCGTACTTTATAGCCTTGTTCTGCAGCTTGGATGCCAAATGCCGTCGCTAAGTGCGTTTTTCCTGTACCTGGACCACCCACTAAAATAATATTACGCTTGGCTTTAATATATTCACCATCCAGCAAAAGTTGAAAGCGGGCTTCATCTAAAAGGCTTTGCTTAAAATCAAATTCAGCAAAGGTTCTTTGTTGGGGAAACTTAGCACGTTTAATCCGCCCTAAAGTTTGGTTAATGCTTCGTTGTGTGATTTCAACATTTAGTAAACGTGCGAGAATATCGAGCGTCGGGCGTTTGCGTCGAACACCTTCAATCACGATATCGTCAAATTCATTTGCCATTGTTGTTAATTTAAGCTGTTGTAGTAATGCAATATAGTCTTGTCTTTCCATTATTATCTCCTTGTCTGTTTTATTTTAGTGAAGGAAAGGTAGTGGTTCTTCGATATTGAAGGAGTTGGTCAAATTGACTGAGATTTGCTTTAGGCGGACAACGCAGCGCAACGTGTCGACTCTCTATTTTAGGGACTGTTGGTTCAGTCAATCTTAAGATAATATTCAGTACAGCTTCAACAGTAGGTAATCCTTGTTCTAATGCGAGCTCTGCGGCAGTCACGCCGACTTCTTCGCCAAAATCCGCAATTAAACTCAGAAGCTTAACCATCGCCTTGTCACCGCGAGGTTGTTTGAGTAAGTGATGTTGAAGGGTTTTAATAGCAGGAGGAAGTACCCAGCCTTGAAAGGGCTCACCATGTCGTAATGCCCCCGGTTTTTTCTTTAAGGCGGACAAATAATGAAGGGGATTATAACTGGTTCCTCCTTTGATAAATTGTCTCGGGTGGCGAGCAACAATTTGGTTCTGATAAACAAGCACTATCTCTTGTGCACCTATTTGAGCTATCACTTCCTTTCCACATAAATGGCAGGGTACACTATATCGGTGGGTATCAAAGAGAATCAACGCAGAGGTATTAACGAGTAAGCGAGTGGTGCGATAACCTAAATAGGGTTTAAAAGGAGAGAGTTTTTCACGTTCTTTTTCCAACCGTTGAGCCACCGTCTGTTGTTTATCTTCAACCCAGGATTGAGTTTGAATCTGCCTTATGCACCAATCTCTTAAATAATCATTTAACGGCTCAAGGGAAGAGAAAGCCAATAAAGGGCGGAAAAGCCGCTTACGGAGTGTTTGAACTTGTCGCTCGACTTGACCTTTCTCCCAACCTGAGGCCGGTGTACAAGCAACAGGCTCAATGAGAAAATGGTTCATCATTGCCAAAAATCCCTCATTAAATGACCGCTCTTTGCCTCGTTTTATCTGTTTGACAATGGTTTTAGGGTTATCATAAATTCCCCGAGAGGGGACACCTCCAAAATAAGTAAAGGCGTGATTATGTGCATCGATAAGCATTTCTAAGGTTTGTCTAAAATAAGCTCGGACATAATAAGCACGAGAATGACAAAGACGAAAATGCGCGATATTTACCGTCGTTTCAACCCCATTTAACACCACTTTCTCAATACTCCAATCAAATTGATAAGACTCACCGAGTGGAAATTTTTGAGGAATAAAAACAGCCGTAGCGGGTGGGG
>NZ_SPPA01000062.1:0-1558 GCF_004569585.1 Muribacter muris
AAGAGCATTTTGAACTGTATTTGAAGGAATGTGAATGGCGTTTTAACCACAGTGAAATAAAAGTTCAATTTTCCATTTTAAAACAATTAGTAAAGCAGAATTTATTCTAGTTATCTAGTACAGCCCCAAATTTTAAATAACGTTTCAAGTTTAGTACTATCGGGATTATTTTCAAAAGCAGAGATAGTAGCCTGCTTTAAACCTGCCAATCTGGCAACTTCTATTTGGGAGCAATTTTGCTGATAACGAAATTCTCGGATAATATGGGATAACATCTGTGATGTTGTAATAGCCATTATGTTCGTCTTATACGCTATAAAGGATAGTTTTGATTTTACCCTCTTTAGCGGATAAAATCAAAACTATCCTTTATAGCGTATAATCCTATTTCACTATATAACTCACATAATCGGTCTATTATCGACAAAAAACCAACATTATTCAACAACGATACAAAATGCATATTCTAATAAATATAAGAACACCAAACTGCATTTATTTAACCATTTTATGACGGACGCCGGCGCGGCGTCCCTACATTTTGAGTGCACTTTAAGTTGGTGCAATAACAGTGCAACTCTTTACAAAATCAGTTGTAAGACAAAAGCGGGAGCGTATCCGGTAAACTATCCGGATTTGCTAATAAAGACGTTGGTAAGGTCGGTGTTTGACTTTCGTGGAAACAAGCAAGATTGTAATCCAGCCCTGAAATTGTTTTCTGCTGCCCAAAATGGTTATTTGGTTGATAACGGTCGGAGATAAACCAAAAACAGCGGTAGCCGAGTTGATTAAGGTGGCGAATTAAATCTTGGGATTTATGAAGATGCGCTTCAATAAAAATCACCGGTTTGTGCTTCTCAATCGTTTGAATAGCCCCTTTCAATACATTAAGATCAAAGCCTTCGGCATCAATTTTCAACAATGATAAATGGGGGAGTGTTTGAATTTCAGGGTGCTCGTCGATTTTTACAACCTGCACGCTTTCGTATGCAATATTACCTTGAAATGTACCTTCAGTATTAAAGCCTTTATCCAGTGAAAAACTGCCGTAATTCCACGCTGTTTCATAATCCGAAGAAGCAATTTGAATGACGCCTGCTTCGTCACTAACCCCTTGCTGATAAGTATAAACATTGGTTAATTGGTTAATTGATTAATAGCTAAATTGCTGCATAGCACTTGAAAGATAATCCGCTGCGGTTCAAAACAAAACAGTTTACCTTGATGTGCCATTTTCGCTAGAGGAACGGCGTGCATACCGATATTTGCCCCGACCTCAATAATATTACTTTGCGCTGAAAGAACTTGACGAAAAAATTGAACTTCAACTTCCGACCATTCACCATAAGTACGAGCGTAGCCGCTGATAAAATCGCCGTCAATCAGATTAAAATTACCCCATTTGAGCGTATAAATACGAGAACGCATATTTGTAGAAGATCAGATTAAATCTGACAAATCACAATAAAAAGTGAGCGTTTCCCGTTTAGAATATGAGTGTCAAATTCAATCTAAACAAAAAAGGAAACGCTCATGTTTTATTCTAACAACCCTCTCA
>NZ_SPPA01000063.1:0-1192 GCF_004569585.1 Muribacter muris
ATTCACCATTGCCATATTTTAGAAACGGGTAATGAATCTTATCGATTTAAACATCGTAATTAAGAAATAATAAAAGTGGATCACTTTTAAAGGATCTTTGTGGTTCAATTTTGGAAGATCATTGACAATCTTGCACAGTTTTTACCGCACATTGAAACCGATAAAACAGTGATTACGTTATCCGCTGGAGGGCAAATGCTAATTACGAGGGGGCAAGTGGTTATCGCTTCCGGTTGGAAAATATTATTTAGCAAATCATCACAAGAGGATAACACCGAGAAACAAAGGCTACCAGCTGTCAATGTTAACCAGATGCTACAAGTCATTGACACTGAAGTTAAGTCCCTAAAAACCTCACCGCCGAGCCATTACACGGAAGGAACGTTACTGACAGCAATGGTCAATGTTGCTCGTTTTGTGACGGACGAGCGCCTTAAAAAACAATTACGGGAAACGGAGGGATTAGGTACGGAAGCAACGCGAGCCAGTATTATGAAAACCCTTTATGATCGCGGCTATATTAAGAAAAAAGGAAAATCCGTGATTGCAACGGAAGCTGGCATAATGTTGATTGATAATTTACCGACAGTGTTGAAAGATCCCGGATTGACTGCATTATGGGAACAGGCACTCAATAAAATTGCGGAAGGTCAAATGAGTTTACCGGAATTTATGCAGAAACAAGAGCAATTTACACGCTATTTAATTGAAAGGGGGATGCAACAAAACCTGAATATGGGGAATATCGACATCAAGAAATGCCCACAGTGCGGTAAGCCACTTAGAAAAATTAAAGGCGAGAAAGGTGAATTCTGGGGATGTACCGGTTATCCGGATTGCAAATATGTTGAAACTACGAAGAAGAAAAAGTCAAATGGTAAAAAAGCAACTTCTGCAAACCTTTCTCAACAGTTTGCGAATTTGCGTCAAATGATCAAATAAATTGTAGAAGATCAAACTCAATCTGACAGTCCCCGTTTAAAACGATGTGTGTCTGTCAGATTAATTTGAGCTTAAATTTTTTTCTGCCCAAATTCGTTTTCCATCAACTAATGTTTCCATTGCCGTTCTTCCACAGCACATTTTTCCTCGATGGGTTCGGTGATGGTTATAATACAGCAACCATTCATCCAAATCAGCTTGTAATGTACTCAAATCCATATAAATTTTCTTCCTAAATGCCACTTGGTAA
>NZ_SPPA01000064.1:0-1147 GCF_004569585.1 Muribacter muris
CGTCCCAAATATATTTGGTCGTTGTGTTGTCCCGCTCGCTGTACTTCTCAATCCGTCTGCCCAAGCCGTCATATTTATAGTGCCACTGGTGTTGAGCCTTGTCGTTAAAGGTGATGAGTTGGTTAAACCCGTCCCACACAAAGGTTTCGTGCCGTTCGTGGCGTTGGTTTGGGTGTTTGGTGCGGCTAATCACCCGCCCGTCTTCGTCATAGCGGTAAACCGTGTCCGACAAGCGGTTCAGTCGGTTGCCTTTTTGGTAAATATCGGTATTTTGAACAATTTGCGCTTGTTTGTCGTAGTCCGTTTGCAACGGGTCGTGCAACTGCCCGTAACGTGCCAACCCGATATGCCGTTGGGTAAGATAGCCGTTTTCATCATAGCGGTAGCTTTCCCGCAGGGTGTGATTGTCAATCACTTCGGTGATTTGCCCGTTGCGGTTGAGGGTGAAGTCAAGCCGTTCCTCCCGCTCGTGGCTTTTTATCGTGTTCTGTGCCAAATCATAGCCGTAATGCCGGTCAAGTTTGGCGAAAGTCGGGGCATCAATACCCGTGGCTTGCAATGCGTGTTTGTCGAAAAAGTGTTTCGGCTCATTCCCTGCCCGTTGTCGGATAAGGTTATCCATTGCATCATACTGCTGACGCAACTGAAAACCCTGCGGGGCGTAACGGGCAATTTCATTGCCGTTGGCATCGTAATCGCAAAAAAGCTGCGGTATCTGACCGCTTGTTTCACTTTTCCCGCTCTGTTCGGCAGGCAAATCCAGTTGTACCAACTCACCGACCCGATTGTAACGGTAAGTGGTGGTTAGGGTGGCGGTTTTGCCCTCTGTCTCGGTGATAATATGCCGGATTTTCGTCTGCGGGTCGGGGTATGCCCATTGGAGGGTGGTGCGTTGGCTGCCGTGCTGTTGGACTTCCTTAATCACCCGGTCTTGCACGTCATACTCAAAGGTCAGTGCCGTGTCGAGGGTGGTGAGTTCCGTCAGCCGACCGGCTGCATCGTACTCGTAGTTGCAGCATTCTCCCGCTTCCGTACTGATTTGGGTAAGCTGCTGATTGGCGTTATAGGCGTAATGATTGGTTTCCCCCAAGCTGTTGGTGAGGGTCGCCAAATTGCCGTTGTCATCATAACCGTAATGCCACTGTAC
>NZ_SPPA01000065.1:0-1122 GCF_004569585.1 Muribacter muris
AATGTCTAAAGAAAAATTTGAACGTACAAAACCGCACGTTAACGTGGGTACAATCGGCCACGTTGACCACGGTAAAACAACTTTAACAGCAGCAATCACGACTGTACTTGCAAAACACTTCGGTGGTGCGGCTCGTGCATTCGACCAAATCGACAACGCGCCAGAAGAAAAAGCGCGTGGTATCACCATCAACACTTCACACGTTGAATACGATACTGAAACTCGCCACTACGCACACGTTGACTGTCCGGGACACGCCGACTATGTTAAAAATATGATTACCGGTGCGGCACAAATGGACGGCGCAATCTTAGTGGTTGCAGCAACAGACGGCCCTATGCCACAAACGCGTGAGCACATTCTTTTAGGTCGCCAAGTAGGCGTACCATACATCATCGTATTCTTAAACAAATGCGATATGGTGGATGACGAAGAATTATTAGAATTAGTTGAAATGGAAGTGCGTGAGCTTCTTTCTCAATACGATTTCCCGGGCGATGACACACCAATCGTACGCGGTTCTGCGTTACAAGCATTAAACGGCGTTGCAGAATGGGAAGAAAAAATCCTTGAGTTAGCGAACCACTTAGACACTTACATTCCGGAACCGGAGCGTGCGATTGATAAACCGTTCCTATTACCAATCGAAGACGTCTTCTCAATCTCCGGTCGTGGTACCGTAGTAACCGGTCGTGTTGAGCGTGGTATCATCAAATCCGGTGAAGAAGTTGAAATCGTGGGTATCAAAGAAACCACCAAAACAACTGTAACCGGTGTTGAAATGTTCCGTAAATTACTTGACGAAGGTCGTGCAGGTGAAAACGTGGGTGCATTATTACGTGGTACAAAACGTGAAGAAATCGAACGTGGTCAAGTATTAGCGAAACCGGGTACAATCACCCCACACACAGACTTCGAATCTGAAGTGTACGTATTATCAAAAGAAGAAGGCGGTCGTCATACTCCATTCTTCAAAGGTTACCGTCCACAATTCTATTTCCGTACAACAGACGTAACCGGTACAATCGAATTACCGGAAGGCGTGGAAATGGTAATGCCTGGCGATAACATCAAAATGACAGTAAGCTTAATCCACCCAATCGCAATGGACGAAGGTTTACG
>NZ_SPPA01000066.1:0-1080 GCF_004569585.1 Muribacter muris
TGTAGAAGATCAGATTAAATCTGACAAATCACAATAAAAAGTGAGCGTTTCCCGTTTAGAATATGAGTGTCAAATTCAATCTAAACAAAAAAGGAAACGCTCATGTTTTATTCTAACAACCCTCTCATTAAACACAAGACTGGTTTACTCAATTTAGCTGAAGAACTCGGTAATATATCCCAAGCCTGTAAAATCATGGGAATGAGCCGAGATACCTTCTATCGTTATCAACAAGCGGTTGAAGAAGGTGGTGTAGATGCGCTGCTTAATCAAAATCGACGAGTCCCTAACATTAAAAATCGAGTAGATGAAAAAGTCGAAAAAGCCGTGGTGCAATTTGCTTTGGATAATCCCGCATTCGGACAGGTTCGGGTGAGCAATGAACTGCGAAAACAGGGTATTTTTGTTTCCGCAGGGGGTGTCCGGTCGATTTGGTTAAGGCATCATCTTGCTAATTTCAAACAAAGATTGATAGCACTTGAGAAATTAGTTGCTGAGCAAGGCATTATTCTCAATGAATCCCAAGTGCAAGCCTTGGAGCGCAAAAAGGAAGATGAGCTTGCTTATGGTGAAATTGAAACCGCTCACCCTGGCTATCTGGGTGCACAAGATACCTTCTATGTTGGCAATCTTAAAGGCGTTAGTCGCATTTATCAGCAAACCTTTATTGATACGTACAGCAAAGTTGCGTTTGCCAAGCTTTACACCATGAAAACGGCCATTACGGCAGCAGATATACTCAACGATAACGTGTTGCCTTACTTTGAAAGCCAAAATTTACCGATATTACGCATTCTTACCGACAGAGGGAGTGAATATTGTGGTAAGGTAGAAAATCACGATTATGAGCTTTATTTGGCAATCAATGATATTGACCATACAAAAACGAAAGTAAAACACCCGCAGACAAATGGTATCTGTGAGGGTTTTCACAAAACCATTTTACAGGAGTTTTACCAAGTGGCATTTAGGAAGAAAATTTATATGGATTTGAGTACATTACAAGCTGATTTGGATGAATGGTTGCTGTATTATAACCATCACCGAACCCATCGAGGAAAAATGTGCTGTGGAAGAACG
>NZ_SPPA01000067.1:0-977 GCF_004569585.1 Muribacter muris
ACTTGTTTTGAACCTTGTACTTGTACTTCTACACGACGATCCGGTGCTAAACACGCGATTAACGCTTTACGACCTTTCACCGCATCACAAGTGTTGCCTGTTACCGGGTTCGCTTTACCGTAACCTACCGCTGTTACTGTCTCTGGGTTTACACCTTTAGACACGATGTAGTTTGCCACGGATTCCGCACGACGTTGGGAAAGTTTTAAGTTGTACGCTTCTTTACCGATACGGTCTGTGTAACCGTTCACTTGAATTGCCGGCGAAGCTAAACCTAAGTTAGCAATTTCTGCGTGTGCCGCATCTAATGCCTGTGCCGCTGCCGGTTTTAAGCTCGCTTTACCGAAGTCGAATAACACGTCTGAGCTGAAAGCGAAGTTTTTCGTTACCACTTCCGGCTCAGCTACCAGTGCTGCACCTTGACCGAAACGGTAAGTTAAACCTGCGCTGACAGAGTGGAAATCCGGGCTATATTTGAAGTTAGTGCCTTCATAACCTACTTTACGCGCTGCTTTGTCTAAGTTACCTACACGGCTTAACCATTGGTATTCAACACGCGCTGCTAATTCAGGGGTAATAGCGTACTCAACACCTGCACCTAATAATAGAGAGGTTTTTAAGTTGTGCGCTTTGATACGAGAATCGTGACGAACATCTTGTTGTACATAGTAATCATTACGTACTAATGCCGCACCGACTTTACCGTAAACATCTAAACCTTGTGCCACTTCATAGCTTGGTTTTAAGCTGATATGCGTACCGTGAGCAACGTGTTTCGCTGCGCGTTTATCTTTCTCTTCACCTTCAAACGTGGTATTACCACGCACACGACCGAAGTAGTCATAACCTAACTCAACCGCTAGGTTATCTGCGATTTGGTAACCGCCGAACACGCCGTAGTTTACAGAGTTACGGTTAATACCGAAAAGCTCTGCTTCTCCGTTGAAACCTTCTGAGAAACCTGAACCATAACGTGC
>NZ_SPPA01000068.1:0-720 GCF_004569585.1 Muribacter muris
GGGGCTGTACTAGATAACTAGGGAAATCTAATTTCAGGTTAGAATAATCCCTATGAGAAGAAGTCGTTTAAGTCAGTACAAGCAAAACAAACTGATTGAACTGTTTATTGCGGGTGTTACTGCTCGCACCGCAGCTCAATTAGTCGGCGTTAATAAAAACACTGCTGCCTATTATTTTCATCGTTTACGCTTACTGATTTTCCATAACAGCCCGCATCTGGAAATGTTTGATGGCGAAGTAGAGGTTGATGAAAGCTATTTTGGCGGACAGCGCAAAGGCAAACGCGGTCGCGGGGCAGCCAGCAAAGTCGCTGTATTTGGGCTTCTGAAGCGCAACGGCAAGGTTTACACCGTTGCTGTGCCCAATACACAAACTGCCACTTTATTGCCGATAATACGTGAGCAGGTAAAGCCTGACAGTATTGTTTATACTGATTGTTACAAAAGCTATGATGTACTTGATGTGAGTGAGTTTAGCCACTTTCGCATCAATCACAGCACACATTTTGCTGAACGACAAAATCATATTAACGGAATTGAGAACTTTTGGAATCAGGCAAAACGCCACTTACGGAAGTTTAACGGCATTCCCAAAGAGCATTTTGAACTGTATTTGAAGGAATGTGAATGGCGTTTTAACCACAGTGAAATAAAAGTTCAATTTTCCATTTTAAAACAATTAGTAAAGCAGAATTTATTCTAGTTATCTAGTACAGCCCC
>NZ_SPPA01000069.1:0-676 GCF_004569585.1 Muribacter muris
CATAAAATAAAGAGAAAAGACAACAAACATCATCACCGATTTTCCTGATGGTCATAATGCTGTGGACCCACCTGATTCCATTCCGAACTCAGAAGTGAAACGCAGAGATGCCGATGGTAGTGTGGGGCTTCCCCATGTGAGAGTAGGGCACCATCAGGGTATTAATTAAAGCAAGAAAGCAAAAACAAAAGTAGAGACCCCTAAGCTGAACAGCTTGGGGGTTTTTATGTTTGTAATGCAAAAGTGAACTTTATATTCCTTAGCTGAAAGGAAAGGTAGGGACGCCACGCCGGTGTCCGTTAATGCCCATTCGATAAAACAATGAAAGTTTGCAAGAGAATGAGAAAAGGACGCCGGTATAGCGTCCCTACTGATTTTATTGTTTGTCTTTATTTTAAGCTGAGTTTAGTCATCACTATTTTACCGTATTCACGATTATTTACCGCATTTTACTTCCCCTCTTTTAGCTCATTCTCTCTTTAAATTCCCATATCCAATCCACTGCAAACGGTTGATTTTAGGCATAATTTTGCAAAAACCAACTATTGTACTGTTAATGATCATGCAAAAATGCGCCAGGCTGATGCAGTAAGATCATCGAAAAGTGATCCACTGCATCTTTTGATAAACTCCTTGTTATTTAAACAGGGAATAACCTGGTATGCTTTGCATGGAA
>NZ_SPPA01000006.1:0-115001 GCF_004569585.1 Muribacter muris
GTGCCGAAACTTTTTGTAAGTTATTGATAAAAAAGACGAGAAATTTATAGAAATCTCTTGTTTTTTCGGCACGTTTTTAGCGGTTCAAGCCTTTTAGATACTCACTTTTCTAGATTTTGCATAAAAAAATCTCTTTAAGGCTACAAGCGGTCGGTTTCGGCACGTTTTTTGCAAATGTATTATGTCGCTGCTGCACAAACTGCTTTTTCATCAAACCGTAGGGGGCATATATGCCCATACGGTAGTAATTGCTATTCTTGAACTACGCAGTGTGTTCCTAATCTATGAAGCCATTTTAGCTTTACGCAACAACGATATAATGTCGTAAATTTTGCTAACTGACCGCCTGTTCGGTTAAAAATAATCGGCTAACGGTTTATTGAGCTGCTGATTAAGCAGCACTAAGAGTTTAATGCGGGCTTTTTGACCGCTTAAACCGGTGGTAAAAATCACACCTTGTTGTTTGAGTTGCTTGCCGCCGCCGAGGTAGTCATACACATCTTGGGTTACGCCGTTAAAGGCGCGGGAAACTAGCACCACCGGAATGTTGGCATTTAAGAGCGCTGCCACGCCGGCTAGGCACGTTGGCGGTAAATTGCCCGCCCCAAGCGCTTCAATTACCACACCGTCGCATTGGCTCAACGCCAACTGTTCAAGCAGGAAACTGTCCATTCCGACATAGGCTTTGACTAACTGAACGTTGGCTTTTTCGATTTTAGCGATCGGATAGCGTTCGTATTGGTCAAGATGCTGAAAATAAATGACCCGATTTTTTGCCACTAAACCGCAAGGACCGAAGGTCGGCGTTTGAAAGGTCGCCACATTGGTGGTATGGGTTTTGGTAACAAATTTAGCATTATGGATTTCATCGTTCATCACTACCATAACGCCTTTGCCTTGGCTTTCGGGGCTGAGTGCGACCAAAATCGCACTTTGCAGGTTGATCAAACCGTCCGCGCCTAATTCATTACTGGAACGCATCGCCCCGGTCAGCACCACCGGCACATCAACATTCAAGGCAAGATCCAGGAAATAAGCCGTTTCCTCTAAGGTATCTGTACCGTGCGTAATCACTACGCCGTCAAAGCCTTGCTCGTTTACGCCTTTTTCAATACGGGCTTTGAGTAACTGCCAATGGCTTTGGGTAATGTGTGGAGAGGGCACGTTGAGCAACGCCTCTTGATAAAGCTCGGCAGGGTGGCTAAGTTTTTCAAGGGCGGCGAGTAGCGGATTTTTGGCTGAAGGCGACACTTTGCCGTCTTCGCCTTCGCTCATAGAAATTGTGCCACCGGTATGTAAAATAAGCAGTTTTTTATTCATATTGCTGAAATGTGAAGTTACAAGCGGGCAGTTCCAAGCCATTTTTTTACGAAATGCTACCGCAGTGGGGTAAACCTCTACGCATTAGCGATGACATATCTGTGTTTATAGATCATCGCATTTTGCACATTATCCGTTGCAACTGACCGCTTGTCGCAAGTTAATCACGGGGATCGGGATTATCTAATACGCTTTGCGTTTGTGCTTGACGGAACTGGTGGAGCTTTTGCGCTAATTCCGGCTGAAATGCCGCTAAAATTTGAGCCGCTAATAAGCCTGCGTTTGCAGCCCCCGCCGGCCCGATTGCCAGTGTGCCGACCGGAATCCCTTTCGGCATTTGGACAATCGAGTAGAGGCTGTCCACACCGCTGAGCATTGAACTTTTTACCGGTACGCCCAGCACCGGTACGATCGTTTTGGCGGCAATCATTCCCGGTAAGTGCGCTGCGCCGCCTGCACCGGCGATAATCACTTTATAGCCGTTTTTTTCGGCATTTTCAGCAAACGAAAAGAGTTTATCGGGGGTACGATGTGCAGATACCACTTCCGTATGATAGGGTAAACCAAATTGTTCAAGGATATTTACCGCTTCGGACATTGTTGCCCAGTCGCTTTTTGACCCCATTACAATCGCAATTTCAGGTTTTGTCGTCATTTTTTAACCTTTCAGGTATGTTCGAAAAAATCGGTTGAAAGCATAGCATAAAAGGCAAACGGTTGCTTTAAAAAATTATGTGAGCCGATTAACATTTCTCTTGGGGAAAAATGGACAAAAAAGGCGGTTTTTGTTATCTTGCCACTTAAATTTATCTACAAATTTTCAACATTTTTGAAGGTTTGGGTAAAAGCCTTTAAAAATCAATTAGATAAAATGAAGCTTTAGATAAGGATAGAGATGAGATATTTGTCCTTTCATCGTTTTTTTGATCTAAAACAAGGTATGTAAACCTGTTTGTGTTTAAAGTTTCAGCGGTTGGCAAAATTATTTACAATTTTGTAATGTTTTATTCACTCATAAAAGTAAAGGAAAAAGCTATGTCAGAAATTTTACGTAATGATGTAGATCCAATCGAAACTAACGATTGGTTGCTTTCAATTGATTCATTAATTCGTGAAGAGGGCGTAGAAAGAGCGCAATACATTATCGAGCAAGTGATGCAGCAAGCTCGTGGTCAAGGTGTTGCGGTTCAATCAGGCACTACAACAGATTATGTAAATACGATTTCTGTTGCCGAACAACCGGCATATCCGGGCGATTTAAATCTTGAACGCCGTATCCGTTCGGCTGTACGTTGGAATGCGATTGCAGCGGTATTGCGTAGCCAGAAAAAAGATTTAGATTTGGGCGGTCATATTTCAACCTACCAATCCGCAGCGACAATGTATGAAGTGTGCTTCAACCATTTCTTCAAAGCGGCAACCGAGAAAAACGGCGGTGATTTAGTCTTTTTCCAAGGTCACGCAGCACCGGGTATGTACGGTCGCGCTTATTTAGAGGGTCGTATTACCGAAGAGCAAATGGATAATTTCCGTCAAGAAGTGCACGGTAAAGGGATCTCATCTTACCCTCACCCGAAATTGATGCCTGAATTTTGGCAGTTTTCGACCGTTTCAATGGGGTTAGGGCCGGTAAATGCCATTTATCAAGCCCGCTTCTTGAAATACTTAGAACATCGTGGCTTAAAAGATACTTCAGATCAAAAAGTCTATGCGTTCTTAGGGGACGGCGAAATGGACGAGATCGAATCAAAAGGGGCATTATCCTTTGCCGGCCGTGAGAAATTAAATAACCTCATTTTTACTATCAGTTGTAACCTACAACGTTTAGACGGACCGGTAAACGGTAACGGTAAGATCGTTCAAGAGCTTGAAGGTCTGTTTAACGGTGCGGGTTGGGAAGTCATCAAAGTATTGTGGAGCAGCAAATGGGATAAACTCTTTGCGAAAGACACAACGGGCAAATTAACCCAGTTGATGATGGAAGTGGTGGACGGTGATTACCTCACCTTCAAATCGAAAGACGGTGCTTATGTGCGCGAACACTTCTTTGGTCGTTATCCTGAAACGGCGGCATTAGTTGCGGATATGACGGATGATGAAATTTGGGCGTTGAGCCGTGGTGGCCACGATCCGATGAAAATGTATGCGGCATACACAAGAGCGCAAAAATCTGATAAACCGGTGGTGATCTTAGCGCAAATGGTGAAAGGTTATAAAATTCCGGAAGCAGAAAGTAAAAATACGGCTCACCAATCGAAAAAAATGTCAATCGAAAGCCTAAAAGGTTTCCGTGATTACTTTGAATTGCCATTAACGGACGAGCAAGTCGAGAATTTAGAATACGTTAAATTCCCTGAAGGCAGCCCTGAATATAATTATTTACACGGTCAGCGTAAAGCTTTAAACGGTTATTTACCTGCACGTTCACCAAAATTCACTACTGAATATCAAGTGCCTGCGTTATCTGAATTTAGCGCATTATTAGAGGCTCAACCACGTGGCATTTCAACCACAATGGCATTCACCCGTGTTTTAAATACCTTATTAAAAGATAAAAATATCGGCAAAACCATTGTGCCGATTATTGCGGACGAAGCACGTACATTCGGTATGGAAGGTTTATTCCGCCAAATCGGGATTTATAACCCGTTCGGTCAAAACTATGTGCCGTCAGATCGTGATTTAGTGGCATACTACCGTGAAGCGAAAGACGGTCAAGTGCTACAAGAAGGGATCAATGAATTAGGGGCAACGGCATCTTGGGTTGCAGCGGCAACATCTTATTCTGTAAACAACCAGCCGATGATTCCGTTCTTCATCTACTACTCAATGTTTGGTTTCCAACGTGTAGGCGATATGATGTGGTTAGCTGGCGACCAATTAGCCCGTGGCTTTATGATCGGTGGTACGTCAGGTCGTACAACCCTCAACGGTGAAGGGTTACAGCACGAAGACGGACACAGCCATATTCAAGCAGGGGTTATTCCAAACTGTGTTACTTTTGATCCGGCATTTGCCTTTGAGGTGGCAGTGATTATACAAGACGGTATTGAGCGTATGTACGGTGAGAAACAAGAAGACGTATTCTACTATATCACCACATTGAACGAAATCTACGATCAACCGGCAATGCCTGAAGGGGCGAAAGAAGGTATCCGTAAAGGTATATATAAATTTGAAACCGTAGAAGGTAAAGGCAAAGGCTCAGTTCAGCTATTAAGTTCAGGGGCGATTATGCGTCATGTGCGTGAAGCGGCGCAAATCCTTGCGAACGACTACGGCATTACATCTGATGTGTATAGTGTAACATCATTCAACGAAGTGGCGCGTGATGGTGCGGATGTTGCCCGTTGGAACTTATTACACCCGACTGAAACGCCGAAAGTGCCTTATGTTGCACAAGTAATGAACGGCAATCCGGTAGTGGCTGCGACAGACTATATGAAACTCTACGCCGATCAAATCCGTGCGTTCTTACCAACTACAAACTACCACGTGTTAGGTACAGACGGCTTCGGTCGTTCAGACAGCCGTGCCAACTTGCGTGAACACTTTGAGGTAGATGCCCGTTACGTTGTGGTGGCAGCCTTAGCGCAGCTAGCAAAAGAGGGTACGGTTGAGACCAAAGTGGTCGCAGAAGCCATTGCGAAATTCGGCTTAAATGTAGATCGCATCAACCCATTATACGCATAATTAAAATCCCCCCCTTACCCCTTTGGCAACAGAGGGGTAACTTACAGAGGAAAACAAAATGTCAAAACAAATTCAAGTGCCGGATATTGGCAGCGATGAAGTTACCGTAACCGAAGTAATGGTGAAAGTGGGCGACACCATTACCGTTGATCAATCTATTATCAATGTAGAAGGCGATAAAGCCTCAATGGAAGTGCCAGCACCGGAAGCCGGCGTGGTTAAAGAAATTTTAGTGAATGTTGGTGATAAAGTCTCTACCGGTTCACCAATGTTGGTATTAGACGCAGAAGGAGCGGCTCCTGCTCCGGCAGCCGAAGCGGCACAGCCGCAAGCGGTTGCTTCTGCACCAAGTTCTGCAACTGCCGTTGTTGATGTGAACGTGCCCGATATTGGTAGCGATGAAGTCAATGTAACCGAAATTATGGTGAAAGTGGGCGATAAAGTTGAAGTTGACCAATCGATCATCAATGTCGAAGGTGATAAAGCCTCAATGGAAGTCCCTGCACCAATCGCGGGTGTAGTAAAAGAGATTTTAATCAATGTCGGCGATAAAGTGGCGACCGGTAAATTGATTATGAAATTTGAAGTGGCTGGCGCAACACCTGCAACGGCAGAAGTAGCAGCATCGGCAGTAGCGGCTTCAGCACCTGTGGCTGCTTCCTTACAAGATGTGAATGTACCGGATATCGGCGGTGATGAAGTTAATGTAACCGAAATTATGGTGAAAGTAGGCGATAAAGTTGAAGTTGACCAATCGATCATCAATGTCGAAGGTGATAAAGCGTCAATGGAAGTGCCAGCACCAATCGCCGGTGTGGTAAAAGAGATTTTAATCAATGTTGGCGATAAAGTTACGACCGGTAAATTGATTATGAAATTTGAAGTGGCGGGAGCGGTACCGGCTGTGACTGCGTCAGCGCCTGTTGCGGAAGCAGCACCTGCACCAGCAGGTAATGTGTCCGGCTTAAGCCAAGATCAAGTAGCGGCAAGTGCGACCTATGCCCACGCAACACCGGTTATTCGCCGCCTAGCCCGTGAATTTGGGGTAAACCTTGATAAAGTAAAAGGTTCTGGCCGTAAAGGGCGTATTGTTAAAGAAGATATTCAAGCCTATGTGAAAAATGCGGTACAGGTGTTTGAGGAAGTGAAATCCGGCAAAGCACCTGCAGGTTCAGCTGTGGCAAATGGCGCAGGCTTAGGCTTGTTACCGTGGCCGAAAGTCGATTTCAGCAAATTTGGTGAAACCGAAGAAGTCGAGTTAGGTCGTATCCAGAAAATTTCCGGTGCGAACTTGCATCGTAACTGGGTAATGATCCCGCACGTTACCCAATGGGATAAAGCCGATATTACCGCGCTTGAGCAATTCCGTAAGGATCAAAACGCACTACTGGAAAAAACCAAACAAGATGTTAAGGTAACGCCGTTAGTCTTCATTATGAAAGCGGTGGCGAAAGCGTTAGAAGAGTTCCCACGTTTCAATAGCTCATTGTCTGAAGACGGTCAGCGTTTAACCTTGAAAAAATACGTCAATATCGGTGTCGCGGTCGATACACCGAACGGCTTAGTGGTGCCGGTATTTAAAAATGTAAACAAAAAAGGCATTATCGAACTTTCCCGTGAATTATCGGAAATTTCGAAAAAAGCCCGTGCGGGTAAACTAACCGCATCGGATATGCAAGGCGGTTGTTTCACCATTTCCAGCCTCGGCGGTATCGGCGGTACACACTTTACGCCGATTGTAAATGCACCGGAAGTGGCTATCTTAGGTGTGTCTAAGTCTGAAATGACACCGGTGTGGAACGGTAAAGAATTTACCCCTCGCTTAATGTTACCATTATCACTTTCTTACGATCACCGTGTGATTGATGGGGCAGACGGGGCAAGATTTATTACCTACATCAACGGGGTACTTTCGGATATTCGCCGTTTAGTAATGTAATCGCAAGCGGTGGGATACTTGCAAATTTTTGCAAAAATCTCACCGCTTATTGTTAATTCTGTGATCTCTATCTCGTTATCAGAATGTTAAAAATGCTAAAATGGCAACGTTTAAACGAGATGAACTCTTCCAGAGGTAAAAATGAGCAAAGAAATTAAAACCCAAGTGGTTGTACTTGGTGCCGGTCCGGCAGGTTATTCAGCGGCATTTCGTTGTGCCGATTTAGGCTTAGAAACGGTTCTTGTTGAGCGTTATTCTACCCTTGGCGGTGTATGCTTGAATGTGGGTTGTATCCCGTCAAAAGCGTTGCTACACGTGGCGAAAATCATTGAAGAAGCCAAACACGCCGAGCATAACGGTATTACATTTGGCGAGCCTAAAATTGATTTAGACAAAGTGCGTGCCGGTAAAGAAGCAGTGGTGGCAAAATTAACCGGTGGATTAGCCGGTATGGCGAAAGCCCGCAAAGTAACTGTTGTAGAGGGTTTAGCGGCATTTACCGATCCGCACACCTTAGTTGCCCGTGATCGTGATGGCAATCCGACCACAATCAAATTTGATAATGCGATTATTGCGGCAGGTTCCCGCCCAATCCAATTACCGTTTATTCCGCACGAAGATCCGCGTATTTGGGACTCAACCGATGCATTAAAACTAAAAGAAGTACCGAAAAAATTACTCATTATGGGCGGCGGTATTATCGGGCTTGAAATGGGAACGGTTTACGAAGCATTAGGTTCGGAAGTGGAAGTGGTTGAAATGTTTGACCAAGTGATTCCTGCTGCGGATAAAGATGTCGTTCAAATCTTCACAAAACGCATTGAGAAAAAATTCAAATTAATGCTTGAAACAAAAGTTACCGCCGTTGAAGCGAAAGACGATGGTATCTATGTTTCAATGGAAGGCAAAGCCTGTAACGACACAAAACGTTATGATGCGGTGCTAGTGGCGATTGGTCGTGTACCTAACGGCAAATTGCTTGATGCGGGCAAAGCAGGCGTTGAAGTGGATGAGCGTGGCTTTATCAATGTCGATAAGCAAATGCGTACCAATGTTCCGCACATTTTTGCGATCGGCGATATTGTCGGTCAGCCGATGTTAGCGCATAAAGGTGTTCACGAAGGACACGTTGCGGCGGAAGTGATTGCGGGTAAAAAACACTATTTCGATCCGAAAGTGATCCCATCTATCGCCTATACAGAGCCGGAAGTGGCGTGGGTAGGTAAAACCGAGAAAGAGTGTAAGCAAGAAGGCTTAAACTACGAAGTGGCGAAATTCCCTTGGGCAGCATCAGGTCGTGCGATTGCTTCCGAATGTGCGGACGGTATGACGAAGCTAATCTTCGATAAAGACACTCATCGTATTCTCGGTGGAGCGATTGTCGGTACAAACGGCGGTGAATTGCTCGGTGAAATCGGCTTGGCGATTGAAATGGGTTGCGATGCGGAAGATATCGCACTGACGATTCACGCTCACCCGACCTTGCACGAGTCGGTAGGTTTAGCGGCGGAAGTATTTGAAGGTTCAATCACCGATTTACCAAATCCAAAAGCGAAGAAAAAATAATTCTGCACTACTAAAAAGGCTACCTTAGGGTAGCCTTTGTTTTAGCCAAATGTCTTTTAAGCTTGTTCTTGCGAGATGTGTTACCTTCATTGAGCTAGTGAAGAACCTTGTAATAGATTTATTACCTCACTGTAATCCTGTATTGTTTAATATTTGTCTGATTTGTTCTTCGCTAATATAGTAATAATTTATAAATCTGAAAAAGATATAGCACTATAAAATGCTTATTTCTTAGGTTTTGGGTGAGACTTTTTAGTCTTATTTTGAACATTAGGCGGATTTATCGGGTAAAAACGTATTATCCATAAAATCAGAATACCACCGAAGATAGGAAATAAGCCGATTAATGATAATAATATTTTCGTAGCGAATGTTTGTTCCCCTCGCCAAATTGGAATGAGGACTATCACCGAGAAAAGCAGAGAGACAAGTAATAGGGTATAAAGCCATTCTGGGCTTATCGGAAGGATTTTTGCACTGCCATTGTTAAAAGCGTGCCTAGCGTAAGCAAGGTTGCGGTGAGACATTATTTATTCAATCTTCTGTGTAATCCTATTTACAGTATCGGATTATTAAAATCAAGGTAATAAAAATCCCCCCAACAGGGAGGATTTTTCCATCATAAATTAGAACGCTACGCTTTCTTTTAAGCTGACGGTGAGATTAAACACAAGATTATCCGCAGAACCGTCTTTGCTGTCCAGACAGAAGTAGCCCTCACGCTCAAACTGGTAACCTTGTTCGGCTTTTGCATTGGCAAGGCTGACTTCCACAAAACCGTGCTTCACTACCAAGGAATTTGGATTGACAACCGCACAAATATCTTCCTCTGCGCCCGGATTTGCGACAGTGAACAGGCGATCGTAGAGACGAAATTCCGCCGGTTTGTTGTGTGAGGCGGAAACCCAATGAATGACGCCTTTCACCTTGCGACCGTCCGCCGGATTTTTGCCTAAGGTCTCCGGATCGTATGTGCAGAAAATGGTGGTGATCCGACCGCTTGCATCTTTTTCCACCCGCTCGGCTTTAATCACATAAGCATTACGTAGGCGCACTTCTTTACCTAACACTAAGCGTTTATATTGTTTGTTGGCTTCTTCACGGAAATCGGCTTCATCAATATAAAGTTCACGGGTAAACGGCAGTTGGCGTGTGCCGAGTTCTTCACGGTTAGGGTGATTTGGTGCGTTGAGCCACTCTTCGCCTTGGAAGTTTTCAATCACGACTTTTACCGGATTGATAACCGCCATTGCCCGTGGTGCGTTAGTGTTGAGATCATCACGAATACAGGCTTCAAGCGCACTGTATTCCACCACGTTATCCTGTTTAGTAACCCCGATTCTGCGGGCAAACTCACGCAAGGAGGCAGGGGTATAACCGCGGCGGCGTAAGCCGGAAATGGTCGGCATACGCGGGTCGTTCCAGCCGTCCACAATACCGTCTTGCACTAATTTTAACAGTTTACGTTTAGAGGTGAGCGTGCCTTCTAAATTGAGGCGTGAAAATTCATACTGATGTGGCAGCGGGCGTTCAATGCTGATATTTTCCAACACCCAGTCGTATAAACGGCGGTTATCTTGGAACTCAAGGGTACAGAGTGAGTGGGTGATCCGCTCGATCGCATCGGAAATACAGTGGGTAAAATCGTACATCGGGTAGATGCACCATTTATCGCCGGTTTGGTGGTGGCTGGCAAATTTAATCCGATATAAGACCGGATCACGCATTACCATAAACGGCGATGCCATATCAATTTTAGCTCGCAGGCTGGCTTTGCCTTCTGCAAATTCACCGTTTTTCATTTTCTCAAATAACGCCAAATTTTCTTCAACACTGCGATCACGGTAAGGGCTGTTTTTGCCGGCTTCGGTTAATGTGCCACGGTATTCGCGCATCTCTTCCGGCGAGAGCTCGTCCACATACGCCAAGCCTTTTTTGATCAATTCAATCGCATAGCCGTAAAGTTGGTCGAAATAGTCGGAGGCATAGCGCAATTCTGCCCATTTAAACCCAAGCCATTCCACATCTTGTTTAATGGATTCAACATATTCCACATCTTCTTTGACCGGATTGGTATCATCAAACCGTAAATTACATAACCCTTGGTAATCTTCCGCAATGCCGAAATTTAAGCAGATGGATTTTGCGTGGCCAATGTGTAAATAGCCGTTCGGTTCAGGCGGGAAACGGGTATAAACGTTTTGGTGTTTTCCGGCAGCTAAATCTTCATCAATAATATGGGTAATAAAATTGGCACGCATATCGGCGTGTTCAGGGGTCAATATCTCTGAATTGCTCATAGGGATTCCATTATCAGTAAAAATAACTCGCTATTCTACACGGTATTCGGCTTAACTTCAAAAGGTTAGCCGTACGGATAACATTGACGAGATAAGGTTTAGGCAATACAATGCCGTCCCGCACACTGCTTGCCGAGACAAGCGGTTACGTTATCCTGAATTTTTGCAACTCACCTCAAAAGGAAGCCAATATGAAACGATCCCTCTCCATTGAATTTTCTCGTGTTACTGAAGCCGCTGCACTTGCCGCTTTTGCTTGGCTGGGCAGAGGCAATAAAAATGCTGCCGATGATGCCGCCGTTAAAGCAATACGTTTTCTGCTCAATCAAATGGAAATTCAAGGGGAAGTCGTGATTGGCGAAGGGGAAATCGACCAAGCGCCGATGCTTTACATTGGCGAGAAAATCGGACTGTTCCGCCCTGAAGATGAAGAAGTCAGTATTGCTGTTGATCCGATTGACGGCACACGAATGACGGCAATGGGGCAGGCAAATGCGCTGTCCGTATTGGCTGCGGGCGGTAAAAACACCTTTTTACAAGCCCCCGATATGTATATGGAAAAATTGGTGGTCGGCAATGAAGCGAAAGGAATGATCGATCTCAATTTGCCGATTGAACAAAATCTGCGTCGTGTCGCATCGAAAAAGGGCAAATTGCTGTCGCAACTGACGGTTGCAGTGTTGGATAAACCCCGTCATCACGCAGTGATCGCTGAAATGCAGCAGTTAGGGGTCAGAGTAATGGCCATTCCCGACGGTGATGTGGCAGCAGCGGTGCAATGTTGTTTACCGGAAGGCGATTTAGATCTGCTTTATGGCATTGGCGGTGCGCCGGAAGGGGTTATTGCAGCGGCTGCCGTAAGAGCGTTAGGCGGTGATATGCAGGCACGATTGATCCCCCGTAATCAGGTAAAAGGCAATACGCTGGAGAATTTTGCGTTTGCGGAAAAAGAGATTGCCCGCTGTGAAGCCTTAAATGTGCCGATAAATACCGTCTTAAAATTGGAAGATCTGGTACGGGACGATAATCTCGTCTTTTCGGCAACGGGCATTACCAACGGCGATTTGCTCAAAGGTATTCAGCGTAAAGGTAACCTGGCAACAACGGAAACTTTGTTGATTCGGGGACGTTCCCGCACGATTCGTAAAATCCAATCTTCCCACTATCTCGATCGCAAAGACGCGGATTTATATCAGTTGATAAATGCTTAAAAAGACAGCAACTGTGATCTAAATCACAAAAAACAGTTGCATACTTTTTTTTAGTCTTTATAATGCACCACATCAGACGCGGGGTGGAGCAGCTTGGTAGCTCGTCGGGCTCATAACCCGAAGGTCGTTGGTTCAAATCCGGCCCCCGCAACCAGTTTTAAGGCTCATCGTTCTGTTTAGGACGGTGAGTTTTGTTTTATCCAAATTTCTTTTTTGCAGAAAATGGCATAAAACAAACCGCTTGAAAGCCTCAACTGTGTTTGGGGCTTTTTTGTGGCTCATAGTCAGCTTTGTTGTTTTAAGAGGACTTTTGAAGTCCTTTTTTTATATCTGTTAAATGGAGGTTTGCTTGGCAACTTTAGAACAAAAATTACAAACTCTGGTACAAGATTCCATTGACGCAATGGGATTTGAGCTAGTAGGGATTGAATGTCAGCGTGCCGGTCGTTTTATGACGGTTCGCCTTTATATTGATAAAGAAGGCGGCGTAACCATTGAGGATTGTAGCGATGTCAGCCGTCAGGTCAGTGCTATTTTTGATGTCGAAGATCCGATTGCGGATAAATATAATCTTGAGGTGTCATCACCGGGGTTAGATCGCCCGCTATTTACATTGGCGCACTATCAACGCTTTATCGGGCGTGAAGTGGTAATTCATTTACGCCTACCGATGTTTGATCGCCGCAAATGGCAAGGGGAGCTGGTCGGCGTTGAAGGGGAGTTTATCAGTCTTAATGTCGAAGGCAACGTACAAACCTTTGCTTTTAGTAACATTCAAAAAGCCAATTTAATTCCAGTTTTTAATTTCTAAGGATATTAAACGAATGAGTAAAGAGATTTTATTAGCCGCTGAAGCGGTATCAAATGAAAAATTATTGCCGAAAGAAGCGATTTTTGAAGCACTCGAAACCGCACTTGCCATTTCAACCAAAAAGCGTGCAGCGGCGGATCGGGAAGATCGCAAAGCAAGCAGCGGCATTGATATTGATGTGCGAGTGGTGATCGACCGTAAAACCGGTGAATTTACCACCTTTCGCCGCTGGTTAGTGGTGGAGAAAGTGAATAGCCACACCCGCGAAATTACGTTGGAAGCGGCGCAATTTGAAGATCCGAATATTCAACTCGGTGATTTTATTGAAGATGAAATTGAGTCCATTGCGTTCGACCGTATTACAATGCAAACGGCTCGCCAAGTCATCAGCACGAAAATTCGTGAAGCCGAACGCAATAAAATGATCGATGAGTTTCGCTCGGAAGAAGGCAAAATTGTTACAGCGACAGTGAAAAAAGTCTCCCGTGAAAGCATTATTTTAGAATTAGCCGGCAAGAGTGAAATTAAAGCGGAAGCGGTGATTTACCGTGAAGATATGTTGCCACGCGAGAATTTCCGTCCGGGCGACCGCGTGCGCGGCGTGTTATACCAAATTAAGCCGGAATCAAAAGGGACGCAATTATTCGTTACCCGTGCGAAGCCGGTGATGTTGGAAGAGTTGTTCAAATTGGAAGTGCCGGAAATCGGGGAAGAACTGATTGAAATCAAAGGCGCAGCACGTGATCCGGGTTCAAGAGCCAAAATTGCGGTGAAAAGCAACGATAAACGTATCGATCCCGTTGGCGCGTGCGTGGGTATGCGGGGCGCTCGTGTACAAGCGATCAGTAATGAATTAGGCGGCGAGCGGGTTGATATTGTATTGTGGGACGATAATCCGGCACAATTTGTGATCAATGCAATGGCACCGGCGGACGTGAGTTCGATTGTAGTCGATGAAGATAATCACTCAATGGATCTGGCAGTGGAAGCGACAGCCCTTGCTCAAGCGATTGGGCGTAACGGTCAAAACGTACGTTTAGCGACCCAATTAACCGGTTGGACGTTAAATGTAATGACCACCGAAGAGTTAGAGAAAAAACATCAAGCCGAAGATAACAAAGTGATCAATTTATTCATCAACAGCTTAGAAATTGATGAAGAATTTGCGCAATTACTGATTGATGAAGGCTTTACCAGCCTTGAAGAGCTAGCGTATGTGCCAATGGATGAATTGACGGCGATTGACGGCTTAGAAGACGAAGATTTAGTCGAAGAACTGCAAACCCGTGCGAAAAATGTATTAACCGCACAGGCGTTAGCCGAAGAAGAAGCCTTAAAACAGGCGGATATTGAAGAGCAATTATTAAACCTTGAAGGAATGGATCGCCACATCGCCTTCAAACTTGCCGAAAAACAGATTACCACCCTTGAAGAGCTTGCAGAACAGGGGGTGGACGACTTGGCCGATATTGAAGAACTGAGTGCGGAAAAAGCCGGTGAATTGATTATGGCGGCACGTCAAATCTGTTGGTTTAGTTAAGCAGTAGGGAGAACAGAGAATGAGTGATAACGAAATTAAATTAGATGCGCCGAAAAAGCTCAGTTTGCAGCGTCGTACCAAAACAACGGTGAGCGGCACAACCGCGGGCGGTAAAGCGAAAGCGGTGCAGGTTGAAGTGCGTAAATCCCGTAAAGTCGATACGGAAGCTGCTAAAAAAGCAGCGGAAGAAGCTAAATTAAAAGCTAAAGCAGAGGCGGAAGCAAAAGAGAGAGCGGAAAAAGAAGCCGCAGAGAAAGCCGCTCAAGCGGAAGCTGAGGCAAAAGCGAAAGCCGAAGCCGAAAAACAGGCACAACAAGCGGCCGAATCAGCGAAGAAAATTGCACCGCCGGTAATGCCGAATAAAGCAAAAATGGACAAACCGAAAGCAGACGCGGCTAAACCTGCGGTGAAAGTGGAAAAAGTCGTGGATGCGGAAAAAGAGGCGAAGAAAAAAGAAGAGGCCGAATTACGCCGTAAACAAGACGAATTAGCTCGCCAAAAAGCCGAAATGGACGCAAAACGTGCCGCAGAAAATGCCCGCCGTTTAGCTGAAATTGAGCGTGAGGAAAGCCAATCGTACAGTGATGATTTCGAAGATGACCGCTTTACCTCCAGTTATGCCCGTGAAGCAGAGCGTGATTCCGAACGTCGCAGCGAAGGCAACCGTAGCCGCAGTAGCAAGCCGGCGGTAGCCAAAGCGAAAAAAGGCGGCAGAGATGAAGAGAGCGGCAGCAAAAACGAACGCCAGTCTGATCGCCGTAATCAAAAAGATTTGAAAGGTAAGGGCAAGCATAAATCGGGCAAAAAAGGCAGTGCATTACAGCAAGGCTTTACCAAACCCGCCGCACCGGTCAGCCGCGATGTCGTGATTGGGGAAACCATTACCGTTGCCGATTTGGCAAATAAAATGGCAGTGAAAGCAACTGAAATCATCAAAACAATGATGAAGATGGGCGAAATGGTAACAATCAACCAAGTGATCGACCAAGAAACCGCACAACTGGTTGCCGAAGAAATGGGGCATAAAGTTATTCTGCGTAAAGAAAACGAGTTAGAAGAAGCGGTATTGGGCGATCGTGATACCGATGCGGAAAAAGTAACCCGCGCACCGGTGGTAACGATTATGGGACACGTTGACCACGGTAAAACCTCCTTACTTGACTATATCCGTAAAGCGAAAGTGGCAGCAGGCGAAGCGGGCGGGATTACCCAGCATATCGGTGCTTACCACGTTGAAACCGATGACGGTAAGATGATTACCTTCTTGGATACGCCGGGACACGCCGCCTTTACCTCAATGCGCGCCCGTGGTGCGAAAGCAACGGATATCGTGGTGCTGGTAGTCGCAGCTGATGACGGTGTAATGCCACAAACTATTGAAGCGATTCAACACGCCAAAGCGGCAAATGTGCCGTTAGTGGTGGCGGTAAACAAAATCGATAAACCGGAAGCGAATCCGGATCGTGTTGAAACAGAATTGTTACAACACGATGTGGTGGCAGAAAAATTTGGTGGTGAAGCACAATTTGTTTACGTTTCGGCGAAAAAAGGCACGGGCGTTGATGAGCTATTAGACGCTATTCTGTTGCAATCGGAAGTCTTAGAGCTTACCGCAGTGAAAGAAGGAATGGCAACCGGCGTAGTGATTGAATCTTACCTTGACAAAGGTCGTGGGCCGGTTGCGACAATCTTGGTGCAATCCGGTACGCTGAATAAAGGCGATATTGTTTTATGTGGCTTTGAGTACGGTCGTGTGCGTGCAATGCGTGATGAAAACGGCAAAGAGATCGAGGCTGCCGGCCCGTCTATTCCGGTCGAAGTGTTAGGCTTATCCGGTGTGCCGGCCGCCGGTGATGAAGCAACCGTTGTGCGTGATGAGAAAAAAGCCCGTGAGGTTGCTCTCTATCGTCAAGGCAAATTCCGTGAAGTGAAATTGGCACGTCAGCAAAAAGCGAAATTGGAAAATATGTTTACCAATATGGCAGAGGGCGATGTCGCAGAGTTGAACGTAATCGTGAAAGCGGACGTTCAAGGCTCGGTGGAAGCGATTGTTCAAGCGTTACACGAACTCTCAACGGACGAAGTCAAAGTCAAAGTGGTTGGTTCAGGCGTAGGCGGAATTACCGAAACCGATGCGACCCTTGCCGCAGCCTCCAATGCGATTGTGGTCGGCTTTAACGTGCGTGCCGATGCCTCTGCCCGCCGCATCATTGAAAATGAAAATATTGATCTGCGTTATTATTCCATTATTTATGAACTGCTTAACGAGATCAAAGCGGCAATGAGCGGTATGTTACAGCCTGAATTTAAACAAGAGATTATCGGCTTGGCAGAAGTGCGTGATGTATTCCGTCATCCGAAATTTGGTGCAATCGCCGGCTGTATGGTTACCGAAGGCTTGGTGAAACGGAATAACCCAATTCGTGTATTACGTGACAACGTAGTGATTTTTGAGGGCGAACTCGAATCGCTACGTCGCTTTAAAGATGACGTAGGCGAAGTGCGTAACGGTATGGAATGCGGTATTGGTGTGAAAAACTACAATGACGTCAAAGTCGGCGACCAAATCGAAGTCTTTGAAGTGGTGGAAATCAAACGCACGATTTAATTCAGCGTGCTAATGTCAGTAAGGCGAGCCTTTTGGGGTTCGCCTTTTTATTGTCAAAATCTCCCCCAACTCCTCTTTTTCAAAGAGGGGAGTTCGCTTTTTTCTAAAGGCTAATTTCCTACTCTTTTGTAAAGAGGACGGAGCAAGTCCCCCTTTGAAAAAGGGGGATTTAGGGGGATTTCAAAAATCAGGAACAGACGAGATTTTAAAACCCAATCCCATAAAACGGACGCAAGCATTGCGTCCTTAAAATTCAGAGGGGTCATAAATAGCTGGAGCAAAAACACTAAAAAATAATGCTGTTTTTGGAGTGATATTAAGAGGGCGGTTAGCCCTCTTTTTTATCCTAAAACAAGCGGGCTGTTCAGTGCTATTTTTTGCAAATTAACCGTTGTTATCATTAAAACGTAAGAGAAAGGTTATGATTTTTATCAACTTTTTTGTTGGAGTAACAGTAGTGTAACATTTGAGCGAAAGGATTTTGATCTGTATCAAATAAGGCGAATTTGTTCAAAATCTCGGGTAAAAATTCAGTAAAATAGGCTTGGAATTTATAATTATTTTGTTTTTAAAAATTATTCAAGCGATGTATTTTGAACGTATTTTTGCGCATAATCGTACGCATTTAACGGCGATTGAAGCCTTTCTCTCGGAAAATCAATTAAGCCTCGACACTCAAATCGAAGTGTTTGTGGTGGCGTATAATCATCAAGATCAGATTATTGCCTGCGGCGGTTTAGCCGGCAATATTATCAAATGTGTGGCGATTGCACCGGCTTGCCGTGGTGAAGGCGTTGCCCTGACTCTTGCCACTGAGTTAATCAATCTTGCCTATGAATTAGAGCGACCAAATCTGTTTATTTACACCAAACCCGAATACGAAGCCTTATTTAAAGCGTGCGGTTTTTATACGATTGCTGATGCTCGTCCGAATGTGGTACTGCTTGAGAACAGTGCAAATCGTTTAAAAAAACAGTGCGAAAAATGGCGGGCAATGGCGGTGAAAGGGGAGAAAATCGGTGCAATCGTGATGAATGCCAACCCGTTTACCCTTGGGCATCGCTATTTAATCGAACAAGCACTCGCACAGTGCGACCATCTGCATTTATTTGTGGTGGGCGAAAATGCCTCCCAACTCTCTTATCAAGACCGCTTTGATCTCGTGAAACAGGGCATCAGCGATCTCTCCCGTATTACCTTGCATCAAGGCTCGGACTATATTATTTCCCGTGCGACCTTTCCTCACTATTTTTTAAAAGATAAAGGCTTGGCGGACGATCTTTATTTGGAATTGGATCTCAAAATTTTCCGCCAATACATCGCCCCTGCATTAAATATTACCCACCGTTTTGTCGGCACAGAGCCGTTATGTCAGGTAACGGCGGCATATAACCACAAAATGCACCAATGGCTCGACAGTAGCAAGTTAGCCAGCCCTAAAATTCAAGTGGTGGAATTGGCTCGTAAGCAGTACCAAGATCAGCCGATTTCCGCCTCAAAAGTGCGGAAATTGTGGGGGGAGCAGAATTGGTCGGAACTTGCCCATTATGTATTGGAAAGTACCTTCCGCTACCTTGAACAAAATGCGCCGTCATTGGCAAGCAAAGGGTATCAAATGCAGAAATTCTGCCCTCGCTTGCGTGAAATGGCTGCCCGCAGCGGACACCATCTTCCCCAATAAACCCCTTTCTATTTTGAGCGATAAAGGAAACTTATGAAGATTAGCAAAATTGCATTAGCCGGCACATTGGAGTCGAGCGATGCACTGGTGCGTATCGCACCGTCGGACAGTGTTGAAATTGAAATCAACAGTTCGGTAGGCAAACAGTTTAGTGATGCAATTCTCGCCACCGTGCAAGCGGTGCTTTCCGAGCTAAATATTACCAAAGTGCAAGTAAATATTGAGGACAAAGGCGCACTCGACTGCGTACTGCGGGCAAGACTAAAAGCGGCACTGTTACGGGCAAGCGACGAAGCGGTCGAATGGGAGAAAATGCTATGAAATTAAGACGCAGTATGTTGTTTGTGCCGGGTTCAAATGCGGCGATGATCAGCAACAGTTTTATCTACCAACCCGATGCGATTATGTTCGATTTGGAAGATGCGGTGGCGTTGAAGGAAAAAGATAGCGCCAGAATGTTGGTCGCACACGCACTGCAACACCCGCTTTATCAGGCAATGGAAACGGTTGTGCGGGTCAATCCCCTTGATTCCGAATTTGGCTTAGCCGATCTCAATGCGGTTGTGCGTGCCGGTGTTGATGTGGTGAGAATGCCGAAAACCGATACGGCAGATGACGTGATCGCAATGGATAACGCCATTACCGAGATTGAACAACGCTGCGGGCGGACAATCGGTAGCACCAAATTACTGGCAGCGATTGAATCGCCCCTCGGCATTACGCAGGCAAACCAAATTGCGTTTGCCTCGCCACGTTTAATCGGTATTGCATTAGGGGCAGAAGATTATGTGCGTAATCTCAAAACCGAACGCTCGGCGGACGGCATTGAGTTACTGTTTGCCCGTTGCAGCATTTTACAAGCAGCACGAGCCGCCGGCATTCAAGCCTTCGATACCGTATATTCCAACGCCAATAATGAAGAGGGCTTTTTGCAAGAGGCTCGCTTGATCAAACAACTTGGTTTTGACGGTAAGTCGTTAATTAACCCACGCCAGATCGAGCTGATCCACAATTTATTTGCTCCGACTCAAAAAGAGGTCGATCACGCCCTCAAAATCATCAATGCGGCACAAGTGGCAGAGGAACAAGGCTTAGGGGTAGTCTCTTTAAACGGCAAAATGATTGATGCACCGATTATTGAACGGGCAAGATTAGTATTGGAACGGTCAAAATCCGGTATTCGTGAGGAGTAACAGAAATGAAAACGAGAGAACAACGCATTGCGGATTTTGCAAAAAACGGCACGGATCTCACCGCTTACCAAGCAATCCCGAAAGCCGAAGCACTCTTAAAAACCCGCAAAGATCGCAAATTGTGCCAAACTTTAGAGGAAGCGATAAGCCGAAGCGGTTTGAAAGACGGAATGACTGTGTCTTTCCACCACGCATTCCGTGGCGGCGATTTTATCGTCAATATGGTAATGGCGAAAATTGCCGAAATGGGCTTTAAGGATTTGATTTTAGCGTCTAGCTCCCTGATCGATACCCACGCGCCGTTGATTGAACATATCAAAAACGGTGTGGTGCGCAAAATCTATTCGTCAGGATTACGAGGTGAGCTTGCCGATGAAATTTCTAAAGGATTGATGAGCGAACCAGTGAATATCCATTCTCACGGCGGGCGGGTGCATTTAGTCAAAAGCGGTGAAATCAAGATTGATGTTGCGTTTTTAGGCGTGCCGGCGTGCGATGAATTTGGTAATGCCAACGGTTTTAGCGGCAAAAGCAAATGCGGTTCGCTCGGCTATGCCAAAGTGGATGCCGAGTTTGCCGACAAAGTGGTGCTATTGACGGAAGAGTTGGTTGCCTATCCACATCATCCAGCCAGTATTGCACAGGATCAGGTCGATCTTATAGTACAGGTCGAGCAAGTAGGCGACCCGAAAAAAATTGGCGGCGGGGCAACCCGAATGACGACTAACCCTCGTGAATTATTGATCGCCCGCAAAGCCGCCGATGTGATTTTCGCCTCCGGCTACTTTAAAGACGGCTTTTCATTGCAAACCGGTTCAGGCGGGGCAGCACTGGCGGTAACGCGTTTTCTTGAAGATAAAATGCGGGCTAAAAATATCACTGCCTCATTTGCGTTAGGCGGCATCACCGCCAGTATGGTGGCATTGCACGAAGCGGGGCTTATCAAAAAACTGATTGATGTGCAGAGTTTCGATAAAGATGCGGCGGAATCGCTGGAACGCAATCCGAATCACCTTGAAGTGTCGGCAAATCAATATGCTAATTTCAGCTCGAAGGGCGCATCGGTCGAGCGTTTGGACGTGGTGATTTTAAGCGCATTAGAAATCGATACCCAATTTAACGTCAATGTACTCACAGGTTCGGACGGCGTTATCCGTGGCGCATCGGGCGGGCATTGTGATACGGCGGCATCGGCGCAGGTGGCGATTATCGTTGCGCCACTGGTGCGGGGACGGATTCCAACCGTGGTGGACAATGTGATTACCTGCGTAACACCAGGCGAAAATATTGATGTGCTGGTTACGGATCACGGCGTGGCGGTTAATCCGAAACGACCGGATTTAATTGAGGCATTGACCCAAGCGAAGATCCCCTTATTCACCATTGAACAATTATGTGAACGGGCATATCAACTGACCGGTAAGCCGAAACCGATCGCCTTCACCGACAGACCGGTGGCAGTGGTGCGTTATCGGGACGGTTCAATCATTGATACAGTTTACCAAGTGGCAGAGTAGCGGACGGCAAGCGGTATGATCTCGGCAGATTTTTGCAAAACCGTTTCGCTGGCGGGAGCAACCGTCAGCCTTGACGCGTTACTTGCCGCCCGTGAGCAGAGGGCAGCGTTGCAGCAGCAATGCATTGCGGATTTCCGTCTGCCCGTATTGTCGGTAACGTTACTGGCAGTCGGCGCAGTGAAGAAAAACGGCTTGCTTGATACGATTTTTGCACACTGTTTGCAGGAATTAACCGCTTGTTTCGCCAAGCTAGGCGTTACGCCACGAGCCGAATTTATCCGCCCGCTGACCACAGGACACGAAGCGTTATTTGTTCTGCCTATCGCCGCCGATACACTCAAGCAGGCGATGATGATGTTGGAAGCACGTTCGCCGCTGAGTCGCCTATGGGATCTGGACGTATTTGACGAACAGGGCAGACTATTGAGCCGTAGCGACTTTGGCGGTTCGCCCCGCCGTTGTTTAGTCTGCGAGCGAGATGCCAAGATCTGTGCCAGAGAGCGAACCCATTCTACCGAGGCGATTTTAGCGGAAATGCAGAAACGGGTATTGGCGGAAACTATTGCCGATTTAGCCCGCCAAGCCTTGCTGGACGAAGTTTACCTGACCCCAAAGCCGGGCTTGGTTGATCGCCGAAATAACGGCTCGCACCGTGATATGAACGTGCAAACATTCGAGCGGAGCGCCGAAGCCCTTCGCCCCTATTTTGCCGACTGTGTTCGGATCGGCTTGGATCGTCTCGATCTCCCGCCGTTGCAACTTTTCGCGACAATCCGACCGCTTGGGCAACAAGCCGAGCAGACAATGTGGCGGGCAACGGGCGGGGTGAACACCCATAAAGGCGCTATTTTTGCATTCGGCTTAGTCTGTACGGCACTAGGGCGTTTACTCGGGCAAGGTCATTACTGTGCGGAGAATTGGCTGACGCAGTTATGCGATGGTGTGGCAGAGATGACGAAGGGCGTTTGTCGAGAATTGGAGATGACGGCTGAAAATCAGCCGCTTACCGCAGGGATGCGACTTTTTCGGCAATTCGGATTAACCGGCGCACGAGGTGAAGCAGCACAGGGTTTTCCTCTCGTGCGGCAGGCTTGGACATTTTGGCAAAATTTACCGAACATTGACGATGAACACCGTTTGCGGCTAACGCTGCTATTTCTGATGGCTCATAACCAAGATACCAACGTAGTGCACCGTGGCGGTTTAGCTGGCTTGACCTTTGTGCAACAGCAAGCGCAGCAGATTTTAGCCGATACTCAACGGCAGGATAAAGAGACTCTCATTGCAAAATTAACGGCATTCGATACCGCTTGCATTCAGCGGAATTTAAGCAGCGGCGGCAGTGCGGATCTGCTCGGTTTAACTTGGTTTTTTATTTTATTGGACAGAATTTTATTCACTTTTTAGAGGTTATTTTATGGCTTTATCGAAAGTCCAAAAATTAGCGATACTGGTTGCCATTCCGGTGATCGTGTTTTTATTGCCAGCACCAGAGGGGCTTTCTCTGATTGCGTGGCGTTTATTCGGTTTATATTTAGCGACCATTGTGGGATTGGTGCTGAAACCCTACGGTGAGCCGGTGATTTTATTAGCAGCGGTGGCAGCTTCGGCGGCGGTAATCGGCAATACGGACGGGGCGACCACATTGGTGAAAGTCAGCCAAACCTTAGCCGGTTATCAATCCGGTACAACTTGGCTAATCTTTACCGCCTTTACGTTAAGTTCCGCTTTTGTGATTACCGGATTAGGCAAACGGATTGCTTACCATATGATTGCGGCAATGGGCAGTACGACCTTACGTTTAGGTTATGTTACGATGTTTTTGGATCTGCTGTTATCGCCGGCAACGCCGTCTAATACGGCCCGTGCAGGGGGAATCGTGTTCCCGATTATCAACAGTGTAGCGGTGGCATTGGGGTCTGATCCGGAACAAAGCCCAAAAAAAGCAGGGCGTTATTTGCTATTGAATGTGTATATGGTGGTGAAAACCACGAGTTACATTTTCCTCACCGCAATGGCACCGAATGCGTTGGCGTTATCGCTAATGGCACCGATTTTGGGCTTTAATCTCAACTGGGTACAGTGGTTTTTAGCCGCCTCTGTGCCGGGGTTACTCTGCTTACTTTTAATCCCGCTCGTCTGCTACTTCATCTGCCCACCAGAAATGAAAACCGTTGATAACAAAGAGATAGCCCGCAAAGGCTTGGAGGAACTTGGGCCGATGACCTTCCGTGAAAAAGCGTTAGCCGTGTTGTTCGTGGTTGCATTACTGTGCTGGATTTTTGCCGATGTGTTGAATGTGAACGCAACTACCGTAGCGTTAGCGATAATGGTGCTGTGCATTGTGTTAAACATTGTTTCTTGGGACGATGTCCGCAAAAACAAAGCCGGCTGGGATACGCTAATTTGGTACGGCGGGATCATCGGAATGTCGGGTATTTTAGATAAAGCCGGCTTCTTCAAATGGTTGGCTGATGTATTGGGACAAGCGTTAAATTTCGGCGATCACGGCAATATTGCCTTATTAGCAATTTTGGTGGCAAGTGTCGCAGTGCGTTACTTATTTGCTTCTGGCGGCGCTTATGTGGCAGCGATGGTGCCGGTATTTGCAACTGTCGGTAAAGTAACCGGTGCGCCTGTCGAACTGCTGGCACTAGGACTGCTATTCTCTAATTCCTACGGTGGCTCGGTAACGCACTATGGCGGCGGCCCCGGCCCTATTACCTTTGGTGCAGGCTATAACGACATCAAATCGTGGTGGACAGCCGGCGCAATCGTTGCCTTCGGCAGCTTGATTATCCACTGCACATTAGGCATTGTTTGGTGGGAATTACTCTTTAGCCTCGATTGGTTACCGCTCGCCAAATAACAGATTAAAGGTTGAAAGGCACACTTAAACGTGTGCTTTTTTATCGTTATCGGTATTTAAAAATGATTAGGTTTTGGTGGAGAGTGCGGTGAAGTAAGGCGGTGGTATTGCGTTCGTTCAAATGCCTCTCGTTGCGCTTGATCTTGTTTCATTTTTTGTTGAGTGAGGCGCATTTTGCCGATAGCGTCTTTATCTGCTATGGCATCTGTGATTTGGCTATTCAGTCCGGTGGACGGTTCGCTGCTACAAGCGGTCAGAAAGAGCGGAAAAATGGCAAACAGGCGTTTCATATTTCTTCCTTTTAGGCTGATAAAAAATGGCTGATTGTATCTGTATCAGCCATTTTCGTTAAGGGTTAAAGAACTTTAACAATCGCTTCACAAAGGGCATCAATGTTATCATTTGTGATACCGGCGACATTGATTCTGCCGGAACGTACCGCATAGATCGCAAATTCATCTTTAAGGCGATCGACTTGCTCAGGGGTTAAGCCGCTGAATGAGAACATTCCGTTTTGGGCAATGATAAAATCAAAGTTTTGGGTTGCCCCTTTTTCTTTGAGAAGTTGAACGAATTTTGCCCGCATTTCTTTAATGCGATTACGCATTTCGGTAAGCTCGTCAATCCAAGAGGCTTTGAGTTGCGGATCGGCTAATACGGTTGCAACGGCACTTGCCCCGTGAGATGACGGGTTAGAGTAGAGCACACGGATAATCGATTTTACTTGGCTGAACGCGTTATTTGCCACTTCGGCATTCTCGGCAACTAACGTAAACGCCCCGACACGCTCGTTGTATAATCCGAAGTTTTTGGAGTAAGAGCTGGCAACCAACACTTCAGCGTGGTTTTGAACGAAAGTCCGTAAGCCGTAGGCATCTTCTTCTAAGCCGTTAGCAAAGCCTTGATAGGCGAAATCAAAGAGCGGCAGCCAACCTTTTTCCGCCGACATTTTCGCAAGGGTTTGCCATTGTTCAGGAGTCGGGTCGATACCGGTCGGGTTATGGCAACAGCCGTGGAATAAGACCACATCGCCTTTGTCGGCTTGGCTTAAATCGGCAATCAGATTGTCCCAATCCAATGCTTTAGTCTCTTTATTGTAGTAACGATATTCTTTGATGTTGATCCCGACGGCGTTAAAAATAGCATTGTGGTTTGGCCACGTTGGGGTTGAAATCCAGACATTTTGCGCGTTGGTTTGCCGTTTGATAAATTCGGCGGCAATGCGTAATGCTCCTGTTCCGCCCAAACTTTGAGCGGTTTTCGCCCGTCCTTGTTTAATTACATCCGCCCCTTCGCCGAAAAGTAAGGCTTGGGTTTGAGTGTTAAAATCGGCGATACCGTCAATGGTGAGGTAGTTTTTGGTCTTTTCATCGGCAAGTAAACGGGTTTCCGCTTCTTTTACCGCTTTAACAATCGGCGTTTGCCCGTTGGCATCTTTATACACGCCGATACCTAAATTGATTTTCTCAGCACGACTTTCTGCTTTAAACGCTTCACCTAAACCGAGAATCGGATCAGCCGGTGCCGCTTGGATATGGTTAAACATAGACATTGTGTTCCTCATAACTGTGGAGTGTAGAAAAATGGTGAATTTATACGGCGATTTTGGCTTTTTAGCAAGGGGCAAGCGGTCGGATCGGGCAGAAATTTTGTAAAAATGTGAGTTAGTTATCAGAGCAGTTACCGATTTACGCTTTTTTCTATTAAATCAACGCATTTTATGCTTTAATAGACGCAATTTTCTCAACACAAAATTAGGTGTAAAAATGAGCTGGATTGAAAAAATTTTAGGAAAAACCTCGTCTTCAAGCAGCGGAAAATCAAAAATTCCGGAAGGCGTTTGGACGAAATGCACACATTGCGAGCAGGTATTGTATAGCGAAGAATTAAAACGCAATATGCAGGTTTGTCCGAAATGCGATCACCATATGCGTATTGATGTACGTTCACGTTTATTGAATTTACTGGATACGGATACCGCCGAAGAGTTAGCCGCTGATCTTGAGCCGCAAGATGTGTTGAAATTCCGTGATTTAAAGAAATATAAAGATCGGTTAAGCGCTGCTCAAAAACAGACCGGCGAAAAAGATGCCTTTTTGGTGATGTCCGGTAAATTATTAGATATGCCGGTGGTTGTCGGGGCGTTTAATTTTGAATTTATGGGCGGATCGATGGGATCGGTTGTCGGGGCAAAATTCGTGAAAGCGGCTGAAAAAGCCCTTGAAGATAATATCCCGTTTATCTGTTTTTCCGCATCGGGCGGGGCGAGAATGCAGGAGGCATTGTTTTCACTGATGCAAATGGCGAAAACCAGTGCAATTTTAGCCAAAATGCGTGAAAAGGGTGTGCCGTTTATTTCGGTATTGACCGATCCGACCCTAGGCGGTGTATCAGCCAGTTTGGCAATGTTGGGCGATATTAACATTGCCGAGCCAAAAGCGCTTATCGGCTTTGCCGGCCCTCGTGTGATTGAGCAAACCGTGAGGGAAAAATTGCCGGAAGGGTTTCAACGCAGTGAATTTTTATTGGAAAAAGGGGCGATTGATATGATCGTTCACCGCAAAGATATGCGTGATACCCTCGCTCGCTTGTTGGCAAAATTAACCCGTCAAGCCACGCCGTTTAAAACGGGTGAATTGATTGATGCCGAAATTGAAGTGGAAGATCCAGCCTAATGTCCGTTTTAATCTCCCCAAAAGCCACGGATTCTTTGGAAACGTGGCTTTCCTATTTAGAAAAAAGCCACTTCAAACCGATTGATATGGGCTTAGAACGCATTCGCCTTGTCGCTGAACAGTTGGATTTATTAAAACCTGCACCTTATGTGATTACCGTTGCCGGCACAAACGGCAAAGGTTCAACCTGTAAATTGCTCGAAACCGCATTGTTGAAAGCGGGAAAACGGGTGGGGGTGTATGCGTCTCCCCATTTGATCCGCTATAATGAGCGGGTGCGGATTCAAGGGGAAATGGTCAGCGATGAAGCCTTGGTACGCACCTTTCATCATATTGAACAGCACAAAACCGCCTCACTCACTTATTTTGAATTTGGTACTTTGGCGGCATTGGATATTTTCCGCCGTGCCGAGTTAGATGTGGTTATTTTAGAGGTCGGCTTAGGCGGGCGGTTAGATGCGACTAATATTGTTGAGCCGAGTTTGGCAATCATCACCTCGATTGATATTGATCATATCGAATTTTTGGGCGATAACCGTGAGGCTATCGGGCGGGAAAAAGCCGGTATTTTCCGTCCTGATATTCCGGTGGTGATCGGCGAGCCGGATTGTCCCGATTCGGTATTGGAATACGCAAAATCGTTAAATTGTAACGTTTTTCAACGTGATCTAGATTGGCAATTTTCGCTACTATCCGACAGCTTGCAGTGGCAATCTGCCCAACATCACTTTGAATTACCGCTACCGCAAATCCCTGCGCCTAACGTTGCGACTGCCGTGGCAGCATTGACCCAGTTACCCTTTGCCGTAGATCAAGCGGTCATAAAGGAAGCCGTTTTTGCAACGGAAATGGTTGGTCGTTTTCAACGCTTAACCAAGCGTGATTTTGCAAAATTCAGCGGGAAACGACCGCTTGCACAGGTGATTGTCGATGTGGGACATAATCCGCACGCCGCCCGTTATTTAGCCGAGCGTTTACAGGCACAGACTTCGCAAGGTAAGGTTTACGCTTTATTCAGTGTGCTGGTCGATAAAGATTTGTCGGGCATTGTCGAGCCGTTAGATAAACGGATTGACGAGTGGCATTGTGCCGGTTTGAGCGGTGTTCGGGGGCAAAGCGGTGAGGCAGTATTGGCAAAGCTCACGGCAAAATTGCCGCAAGCAACAGCGGTCGGCTATCCTGATATGGCTACCGCAGCACAAGTGCTGTTTGGTCGGATGGGAGAGCAGGATACAGTGATTGTTTTCGGCTCGTTCCATACGGTTGCCGATTTTTTGTTATATTTGGAAAGATAGTCAAATCCCCGATGTATCGGGGATTTTTGGTTTATAGGCAGTTTTTCTCGCCTCTGGACAGGCTGATTACGCCGGATCGCACTATTTCGATGATGGTGGTTTCCGCTTTGACCGTCTCGATAAAGGCATTGAGTTTTTCACTCGTCCCTGCCAGTTGGACGGTATATTGTTTCGGGGTAATATCAACAATCTGCCCACGGAAAATATCCACAATCCGTTTCACTTCGTCCCGCGAACTGCCGACCGCACGGACTTTGAGCAGCAACACTTCACGTTCAACGTGTTCGCAATAACTCAAATTGATTACTTTAAACACGTCAATAAGTTTATGTAATTGCTTTTCAATCTGTTCTAGAACCTGTTCATCTCCTTGAGCGACAAGCGTCATTCTCGATAGGCTCGGATCGTCCGTTGGGGCAACGGTAAGGCTTTCAATATTAAAACCACGTTGGGAGAAAAGCCCGATAACTCGGGAGAGCGCTCCCGATTCATTTTCTAATAAGACCGATAATGTTCTACGCATCTGTTCGCTCCGTTTTGCTCAACATCATATCTTTCATTGATTCACCCCGAATTTGCATAGGGTAAACGTGTTCGGTTTCGTCCACACGAATATCGACAAACACTAATTTGTCTTTAATCGCAAAGGCTTGGGTAAGCTTACTTTCAAGCTCGGTAGGGTGGTCGATTTGAATGCCGACGTGTCCGTATGCTTCCGCCAATTTAACGAAATCCGGCAACGAGTTCATATAGGATTGGGAGTGGCGACCGGCATAAATAATATCCTGCCACTGTTTCACCATTCCTAAGAAACGGTTATTCAAATTCACTACGACGACCGGCGTATCGTATTGTTTGGCGGTTGAAAGTTCTTGAATATTCATTTGAATACTGCCATCGCCCGTTACGCAAACGACTGTTGCGTCAGGGTGGGCAAATTTCACCCCGATCGCTGCCGGTAATCCAAAGCCCATTGTGCCAAGCCCGCCGGAGTTGATCCAACGGCGAGGGAGATCGAAAGGATAGTGCAAAGCGGCAAACATTTGGTGCTGACCGACATCGGACGCTACATAGGCATCGCCGTTGGTTAATTTGTAGATCGTGCGGATCACCTCTTGCGGTTTAATAACATCGCCTTGTGTGTAAGCCAAACAATTTTTGGAACGCCATTGGGCAATTTGTTGCCACCAAGCGCTTAGATCCGCCTGATTTTTTGCAACATTTTCTTCACTGAGTAGCGCTAAAAATTCCTCCAGTACATTTTTGGCACTGCCGACAATCGGAATATAAGCCGGCACGGTTTTGGAGATAGAGGCGGGATCAATATCCACGTGAATCACTTTCGCATTCGGGCAATATTTTGCCAAATTATTGGTGGTGCGATCATCAAAACGTACGCCAATGCCAAGGATTAAATCGCTTTCGTGCATAGCAGTGTTCGCTTCAAATGTGCCGTGCATTCCGAGCATACCCAAAAATTGCTTGTCTGTGCTAGGATAAGCCCCCAAGCCCATTAACGAGCTAGTTACCGGCAAATTCAGTTTTTGCGCAAATTCGGTAACTTCTTGATGAGCTTCGGCACTGATCACACCGCCGCCGACAAATAAGATCGGCTTTTTTGCCACCATTATGGCTTTTAAGGCTTTTTTGATTTGCCCTTTATGTCCTTGTACGGTCGGGTTATAAGAGCGGAGAGAAATCTCTTTCGGGTATTCATAGTTAAATTTGTTCGCCGGATTAACCACATCTTTCGGCACATCAATCACAACAGGCCCCGGTCGTCCTGTTGCGGCGATATAAAAGGCTTTTTTCACGATTGCCGGAATATCTTCCGCCCGCTTTACTAAGAAGCTATGCTTAACAACCGGACGGGAAATGCCGACCATATCGCACTCTTGGAAAGCATCAGAACCGATCAAGCCGGACGGGACTTGCCCCGAAAAGATGACTAACGGAATGGAATCGGAATAGGCGGTGGCGATCCCTGTGATCGCATTGGTTGCTCCCGGCCCGGAGGTAACTAATACGCAGCCGACTTTGCCGGTAGCACGGGCGTAGCCGTCTGCCATATGTACCGCACCTTGCTCGTGGCGAACCAAAACGTGTTTAATGCCGCCGTGGGTGTGAATTGCATCGTAAATATCCAACACCGAACCGCCCGGATAGCCGAAAACATATTCCACCCCCTCATCACGCAGGGAGTGAACAATCATTTCTGCCCCTGAAAGTTTTTTCATTTTCTCCTCCAACTCAAAAGAAACGGATTGATAAAGTGCTTTGGATTGTGAAGAAAATTTAGGGGCTTGTCTAGCACTATTTCAAGCCTAAATTGTGATAAATTTAGATAAATAAACTAACATTTCATAAAATTTTAGTTTTTTATAAAGTAAAAAAAGGCTAACTATCGCACTTAATCTATATTTTCTTATATTTTTTGAAACATTAAATCATTTTTAAAATGTTATGATTTTGTGAAATATATCACGTTTTTGTTAGCCTATATCGTATAATAAAACGCCATTATGCAGAAAATGAGGGAATAAAATGGTAGATAAAGAGATAAATTTAGATCGTGCGGACTCGGCTTTAGCTATTTTCTGGATATTTTTAAAATTGGGTTGCACCTCGTTTGGTGGGCCGATTGCCCATTTAGGCTACTTTCATAATGAATTTGTTGTGCGACGAAAATGGTTGGCAGAGCAGGAATATGCCGATTTAGTTGCACTTTGCCAATTTTTACCCGGGCCGGCGAGTAGCCAAGTTGGTATTGCATTAGGGTTATCACGTGCCGGCTATTTGGGGGCATTAGCGGCTTGGGCGGGCTTTACGCTACCTTCTGCCGTGATGTTGATGTGCTTAGCGCAGGGCATTATTGCCTATGGGAATACATTGCCCATCGGTATGTTACAGGGGTTAAAACTTGCTGCTGTCGCTGTTGTGGCTCAGGCAGTATGGGAAATGGGCAAAAAGCTCTGTCCGGATAGATCACGCATAGCGATTATGCTGGCTGCTGCCTGTGGTGCGCTGTTTGTACCGTCAGTGTTGGGGCAAATCGGGGCGATAAGTGTGGCTGCTGTGATCGGTTTTTGCTGTTTTCAACCGCATATAAACACGGAACACCGCAATGTATCCGCTAATAGCAATCGAGTCGCTTTTTGTTGGTTAATCTTATTTTTCATCTTACTGATCGGTTTACCATTGCTGTCAATCCTATTGCCTAATGCGTATCTTACGCAGTTTGACCTCTTTTTCCGCAGCGGATCGTTAGTGTTTGGCGGCGGGCATACTGTTTTGCCGTTATTACAGGCTGAAACGGTTGCCAAAGGAGTCATTGATCACCAGACTTTTTTAGCGGGATATAGCGTGGCACAGGCAGTGCCGGGACCGCTGTTTACCTTTGCGGCATTTCTCGGTACAAGCATTGACGGCACATTCGCCGGTATGATTGCGCTTTTCGGGATTTTTCTTCCCTCGTTTTTGCTAGTATTCGGTGTCTTGCCTTTTTGGCAGCGATTACGTCAGAATATCAGAATACAGGCGGCATTGTTGGGGGTAAATGCGGCAGTCGTCGGGTTATTACTTGCCGTGCTTTATCAACCAATCTGGCTAACGACGGTTAAAGCCCCTCAGGATTTTGCACTTACACTGGTTGCATTCTTTATGTTAAGCGTGCAAAAACTACCGCCTTGGTTGGTTGTTGCTGTTTGCGGTGGCATTGGCTGGGGGATATTTGCCTAGAAAAAGCTCGGCATATCAAATATTCATCAAAATTTAGAACTATGTCACATATCTTTCTTAACATTTACAGTAAAATATTGACACCATTTTGTTATCACCGCTTTTGCAAAGGTTGCACTCAATCTGACCGCTTGCAAAAGGGGATATTAATTATTTCTCATCACGATATAGAAGGACTTTCCAATGGACGATAAAGCGCAATTACGCCAAGCCGCACTTGATTTTCACCAATTTCCGATTCCGGGGAAAATTGAAGTTGCCCCGACAAAATCACTCACTACCCAACGAGATCTTGCCCTTGCCTATTCCCCCGGGGTTGCCGAACCTTGTTTAGAAATTGAAAAAGATCCGGCAGCAGCCTATAAATATACCGCAAAAGGTAATTTGGTGGCGGTGATTTCTAACGGTACTGCTGTGCTGGGATTAGGCAATATCGGCGCATTAGCCGGTAAACCGGTAATGGAAGGGAAGGGCGTATTGTTTAAAAAATTCGCCGGCATTGATGTCTTTGATATTGAAATCAATGAGCGTGATCCGGAAAAATTGGTAGAAATTATTGCCGCTTTAGAGCCGACGTTTGGCGGGATTAACCTTGAAGATATTAAAGCGCCGGAGTGTTTTTATATTGAGCAAAAATTGCGTGAGCGGATGAATATTCCGGTCTTTCACGATGATCAACACGGCACGGCGATTATCAGTGCGGCAGCGGTTATCAATGCCCTGCGTATTGTCGGCAAAAAAATCGAAGACGTACGCCTTGTGGCATCAGGGGCGGGCGCGGCTTCCATTGCCTGTTTGAACTTATTGGTTTCGCTTGGAATGAAACGGGAAAATATTGTGGTGTGCGATTCCAAAGGGGTGATCTTCAAAGATCGTGATGATCGAATGGACGACACCAAAAAACTATACGCTATTGAGGATAACGGCTGGCGTACCCTTGGCGATGCAATGCCGAATGCAGATATTTTCCTCGGCTGTTCCGCTGCCGGTGCATTAACGCAGGATATGGTGAGAACAATGGCGGCACACCCGATTATTTTAGCGTTGGCAAACCCAAACCCTGAAATCACCCCGCCGGAAGCGAAAGCGGCACGTCCCGATGCGATTGTGTGTACCGGCCGTTCCGACTACCCGAACCAAGTCAACAACGTTTTGTGCTTCCCGTTTATTTTCCGTGGTGCATTAGATGTGGGTGCAACGGCAATCAATGAAGAAATGAAACGGGCGGCGGTTTATGCCATTGCGGATCTCGCCCTTGCCGAACAAAGCGATGTGGTTACCTCCGCTTATGGCGGCGAAGGCACCACATTTGGGGCGGATTACATCATTCCACGCCCGTTCGACCCTCGTTTAATTGTGCGGATTGCACCGGCGGTTGCGAAAGCGGCAATGGAGTCGGGGGTGGCAACCCGCCCAATCACCGATTGGGAAGCCTACCACGAAAAACTCACCCAATTTGTGTATAAAAGTAACCTGTTTATGAAGCCGATCTTCACCCAAGCGAAAGCGGATAAAAAACGGATCGTATTGGCGGAAGGGGAAGAGGATAAAGTCTTACACGCCACCCAAGAAATTGTTTCAATGGGGCTGGCTGCGCCGATTTTGGTCGGCAGAACCGCAATTATTGAAGCCAAAATTAAAAAATTGGGGCTACATTTAACCCTAGGGCAAGATATTGAAGTGGTGGATAACGAACAAAATCCGCATTATGAAACCTTATGGAAACGTTATTACGATCTGATGAAACGTAAAGGTATCAGTGAAGCAATTGCCAAACGGGTTGCCATTTCAAATACAACAGTGATTGCCGCCCTGTTAGTGGAAATGGGCTATGCGGACGGCTTGGTCTGCGGGCTGTTCGGCACTTATAGCCGCCATTTAGAAGCGATTAAAGATATTATCGGCGTGAGAGAAGAGGTAAAAGTGCCGGCGGCATTGAACAGTTTGGTTTTACCAATGGGCAATGTGTTTATGACAGATACCTATGTGAACGCCGATCCAAGCGCTGAAGAGCTGGCGGAAATTACCTTAATGGCGGCGGAAGAGATGAAACGCTTCGGCATTGAGCCGGCGGTAGCGTTGCTTTCACACTCCAACTATGGCGGTTCAAATGCGTTAGGTGCGCCGAAAATGCGTCAAGTGTTAGAATTGGTGCAGCAACGTGATCCGTATTTAATGATTGACGGTGAAATGCACGGCGATTTGGCATTATCGGAAAAACTTCGCCGTGATTATATGCCGGACAGCCCGCTGAAAGGTTCAGCCAATTTATTGGTAATGCCGAATATGGAAGCGGCGCGGATCAGCTATAACTTATTGCGTGCGACCACCACGGCAATTACGGTCGGCCCGATTTTAATGGGAATGAAAAAATCGGCACATATTCTCAATCCGGTTTCTTCCGTTCGCCGCATTATCAATATGGTTGCCTTTGCCGCTGTCAAGGCGCAAAGAAAAGCCTAATCACAGCCAATCCCCCTCTAGAAAGGGGGATTTTCATTTTACAAGCAGTGGGTTTACTGCCGTTTTTTGCTAAAATACCGCATAGCCCAAGCTGAAATGAAATGCTAGAATACCTACCTTTTCTGTTTTAAGGAAATTTAGTATGAAAAAACGCCCCTTTTTTTGATAACGTCATCGCTTTCTTTTTTATACTGGCAGGGTTATACAACCTGATCGGCATTCTCTATCCGACCCAATTTTTCTTTGACCAAACCATTGCCACGATTGACCCTGTTGTCTTTTCTTGGCTTGGGCAAGCGAATATTGTGTTATGGGGGCTAGCGTATTTAGCGGTGTCCTTTTCATTTTATAAAGTGCCGAAGTTGATTTTCGTTTTCTTCATCGAAAAAATGGTCTATGCGGTAACTTGGGGATTGTGGTATCTGGAAAACAGCGCGGTAATTCAGGAACTGGCAAGCAGTAAACCGCAACTGGCGACCTTTTTCCAATTTTACGGCGTGGGTGATTTATTTTTCGGGCTATTCTTTTTCGCCGTTGTGGTGCGTTGTTCAAAATCAGCAAAAAAGACAGAGAGCGAACCGCCAAAACCACGGATTGAACCGACACTCAACCCTGTTGAACAAAACCACGAGCCACAGCCGAACAACCAACCTTAATCATCAACAAATAGGCACATTGAGTGCCTATTTTTCTAGTTAATCTGCCAATTATGATGCAAAGACAGGTGATACGGAAAAGCGAGCTTTTTGTGATGCCTGCCATAAATCATAGTCAGCTTGTTGATGTAGCCAACTTTCAGGGCTTGGACTGTTTTCTCCCAGCCAAGCGTGCAAACGTAACGCCATATCGGCACTAATAGCGGATTTACCGTTTATAAGGCGGGAAAGCGTTACACGATTAACGCCTAGCTGTTTGGCGGCTTGAGTAACGGTTAAACCCAACGCAGGTAAAATATCATCTCGAATAATTTCTGCCGGATGTGGCGGGTTATACATTTGCATAAAAACTCCTAATGATAATCTTGATAGTCAACAATCTCTGCGTGCCCGTTCTCTAACTTAAAGGTTATACGCCAATTCCCGTTCACTTTTACACTCCAATGATTAACAAGATTGCCGCTTAACGGGTGTAAGTTCCAATCGGGAATGTTCATATCTTGGGCAGTTTTACTACTATTTAAACGTGCCAAAATCCATTTAAGTTTAGCAGAATGTGCAACAATAATGCCGGCAGTTGAACCCGTTTTATAGAATTTTTCCAGTCCCTTATGTTTGAATGACAGTATCATAGGCTAAGTCATCTTAATACACGAATAGCATTGTAGTTTTAAACACTACATACATCAATAACTTATTGATCATCTATGCAGGTAATCGCAGAGATTTCGATGTGTGTAAAAAATCCTACCGAACCGACCGCTTGCCTATGCTAGAATAGCAGCCCATTTTGCAAAGGAGTTTTTATGAGCAAGCAAGGTAAGCCTTTTATTTTACATTCTCCCTTTAAGCCATCGGGCGATCAGCCGACAGCAATTGCTAAATTAGTCGAAGGATTGAATGACGGGTTGGCCCACCAAACGCTGTTGGGCGTAACGGGGTCGGGCAAAACCTTCACCATAGCCAATGTGATTGCCACGCTTAACCGTCCGGCGATGTTGCTTGCGCCGAATAAAACCCTTGCCGCCCAGCTTTATGCGGAAATGAAAGCCTTTTTCCCTGAAAATGCGGTGGAGTATTTCGTCTCTTACTATGACTATTATCAGCCGGAAGCCTATGTGCCGAGTAGCGATACTTTCATTGAGAAAGATGCCTCCATTAACGAACAAATCGAACAAATGCGACTTTCGGCGACCAAATCTTTTCTTGAGCGGCGAGATACGATTGTTGTAGCGTCCGTCTCAGCGATTTACGGTTTGGGAGATGTTGATGCCTATATGCAAATGATGCTGCATTTGCAAGTGGGAGCAATGATTGACCAACGCACGATTTTGGCTCGTTTGGCGGAGTTGCAATATACCCGTAACGACCAAGCCTTTCAGCGTTCAACGTTCCGAGTACGAGGCGAGGTGATCGATATATTCCCCGCCGAATCGGACGAAGTGGCGTTACGGGTGGAACTTTTTGATGACGAAATTGAAAATCTCTCATTGTTCGACCCGCTCACAGGGCATAGCTTAGGCAAAGTGCCACGCTACACCATTTACCCGAAAACCCACTATGTTACCCCACGGGAGCGAATTTTAGAGGCGATCGAGCAGATCAAAACCGAGCTTGCCGAACGCCGCCATTACTTCATTCAAGAAAATAAATTGCTTGAGGAACAACGTATTGCACAGCGTACGCAATTTGATATTGAAATGATGAATGAACTCGGTTATTGCTCCGGCATTGAAAACTACTCCCGCTATTTATCGGGGCGAAAAGCGGGCGATCCTCCCCCGACCTTGTTTGATTATATGCCGAGTGATGGTTTGCTGATTATTGACGAATCCCACGTTACCGTGCCGCAAATCGGCGGAATGTATCGGGGCGACCGAGCCAGAAAAGAAACGCTGGTGCAATACGGTTTCCGCCTGCCGTCTGCGTTGGATAACCGCCCGCTACGCTTTGAAGAGTTTGAACGTCTTTCTCCGCAAACAATTTATGTGTCCGCCACACCGGGTGCTTATGAGTTGGAAAAAAATCCCGAAGTAGTCGATCAGGTGGTACGTCCGACCGGTTTGCTCGATCCGATTTTAGAAGTGCGACCGGTAGCCACCCAAGTCGATGATTTACTGTCAGAAATTCATAAACGGGTCGCCGTGGACGAGCGGGTACTGGTAACGACACTTACCAAAAAAATGGCGGAAGATCTGACCGATTATTTGGACGAACACGGCGTGCGAGTGCGTTATCTGCACAGCGATATTGACACAGTCGAACGGGTCGAAATTATCCACGATTTACGAATGGGAATGTTTGATGTATTGGTCGGGATCAACTTATTGCGGGAAGGGCTGGATATGCCGGAAGTGTCCCTTGTCGCGATTTTAGATGCCGATAAAGAGGGCTTTTTACGTTCGGAACGCTCGCTAATCCAAACTATCGGGCGGGCGGCGCGTAACCTGAACGGCAAAGCGATACTCTATGCCGATCGCATCACCAATTCAATGCAAAAAGCGATCCAAGAAACCGAACGCCGCCGAGAAAAACAACAAAAATATAACGCAGAACAGGGTATTACTCCGCAAGCACTCAACAAAAAAGTGGGCGAGTTGCTGGATATCGGGCAAACGGATAAGCCGAAACGCAGTAAACAAGCGGTCAAAAACAGCGATAATTTTGCAAATGACAGCAAACCGAAATCCCGCAAAGCGCTTGAAAAAGAACTCAAAACCCTCGAACAGCAAATGCGAGAATTTGCCCAAAACCTTGAGTTTGAAAAAGCGGCAGCGGTGAGGGATAAGATTGCCGAGCTCAAAAGTGCCTTATTGATTATGGAATAGAGAAAATACTTTATTACGACCTATTGCGACCATTAGGTTGTTGTATATTAGTTGTACAATAAATAATCTCCAATATGTAGGAACCCAATGCTTACGTCCATAAATGAAACGGCTAGTGCAGTTCCTTAAAAATCACTAAAAGTTAGTTTGATTTACGATAAAATCTTAAATTAAACTAGCTTTTTCTTTACTTTTTCACTTTTTTAGAGTTTAATTTACGATAATATCTTAAATTAAACTGAATTTTATGATCTTTTATCCGAGACAAATGTCGGTGTTGTTGGACACCTTAATTAAACAATTCCCCGCTGTTTTAGTAACTGGTCCTCGTCAAGTGGGGAAATCAACATTGTTACAACATATTGGGCAAGATTATCAATATGTAACCTTTGATGATCCTATGCTGCTCAATCAAGCGAAAAATGATCCTTCTCTGTTTATGCTTAATCATAGCGGCAAGTTAATTTTAGACGAAGTTCAGTATGTGCCCGAGTTGTTTTCCAGCCTGAAATTAGCGATTGATAGGCAGAAAACCTCAGGTTTGTTTTTGCTTTCCGGTTCGCAAGCCTTTGAATTGATGCAAAATGTAGCGGAAAGTTTAGCTGGGCGGATTGCAGTACTGAAATTACAGGGTTTTTCGCTGCGGGAAATTCACCAATTAGATTTCTATCTGCCATTCGTGCCGACATCAGACTATATTTCTGCCAGAGAAAAAGTTCTGAAACCGATTGAAAACCTGTGGAAAATTATTCATCAGGGCTATATGCCTCGATTGTATGAACAGGCAACGAATTGGGAGATTTACTATGCGTCCTACGTTTCCACTTATATTGAACGAGATGTGCGATCGTTAGCCAATATCAGCAGCATCACTGATTTCACTCGCTTTATGGTAGCTATCGCTGCTCACAGCGGTGAATTACTTAATTACAGCAACGTGGCACAAGAAGTTGGCGTGTCGGTCGATACGATTAAACGTTGGACAACTATTTTAGAAACCTCCGGCATCATATATTTACTTAAACCTTACAGTAATAATCACTTAAAACGAGCGATTAAAACGCCCAAAATATATATGTTGGATACAGGGTTGATGGCGTGGCTGACGAAATGGCTCACGCCCGAAACTATTCAACAAGGGGCTAAAAACGGGCAGTTTTTTGAAACATTTGTCGTGAGTGAAATTATTAAATCCTTTTATAATAACGGGATTGAACCGCCGATCTATTTTTATCGGGATACCAACCAAAAAGAAATCGATCTTTTGATTGAACATCAGCGTACGCTATACCCGATAGAAATTAAGGTTACCGCCAGTCCCGATAAAAAAATGGCAAAAGCCTTTGGCATTTTGAAAGCCAATTTGCAAGATACGGATATTCAGCTCGGCACGGGCGTGATTATCAATCAATATCCGCAAAAACTGTGGTTGGCGGAAGATTTGCTGGCATTGCCGATTTCAATGCTCTAACCTGTCGAAATAATGGCAAAAAATCCGTCTAAACCGACCGCTTGTTCGCCTTTCGGCAGGAAATTTTGTATAATCCACAATAAAATTAGCATATAGGAAACGAAAATGGCGAGAGAATTTAGCCGTGCCGATCGTGTGGCACAAGAGTTACAAAAAGAAATTGCAGTGATTTTACAGCGTGAGGTCAAAGATCCACGGATTGGAATGGTAACGGTATCCGATGTTGAAATCAGCCGTGATTTAGCCTACGCCAAAGTGTTCGTTACGTTTTTATTTGATAACGATGAGCAGGCGGTTGAGCGGGGATTAGAGGGTTTGAACAAAGCTGCCGGTTATATTCGTACCTTGGTCGGCAAAGCAATGCGGTTGCGGATTGTGCCGGAATTGCGTTTTGTGTACGACCAATCGTTAGTGGAAGGTATGCGAATGTCTAACTTGGTGACGAACGTGGTGCGTCAAGATGCTGCCCGTCATATTGAGGACGAATAATGGGTAGACCTCGCAAAAAAGGGCGTGATATTCACGGCGTTTTTTTGTTGGATAAACCGCAAGGGGTCAGTTCCAACGAGATTATGCAAAAGGTCAAACGCCTGTTTCAAGCCAATAAAGCCGGTCATACGGGGGCGTTAGATCCGCTTGCGACGGGAATGTTGCCGATCTGCTTAGGCGAGGCGACCAAATTCTCGCAGTTTTTGTTGGACGCCGATAAGCGTTATCGGGTAACGGCAAAATTGGGGGAGCGGACGGATACCTCCGATGCCGAGGGGCAAGTGGTACAAACCCGCCCCGTCAATATTGCGTTAGCTGATATTTTAGCGGCTCTGCCACAATTTCGAGGCGATATTCTGCAAGTGCCGACAATGTTTTCGGCATTGAAACATAACGGCAAACCATTGTATGAATATGCGAGAGCCGGTATTACGATTGAACGGGAAGCCCGCCCGATCACTATTTTTGAACTAATTTTTATTGATTACCAAGCTCCGTTTTTAACCTTGGACGTGCATTGCTCAAAAGGCACTTATATCCGCACCTTAGTGGACGATTTAGGCGAGGCATTGGGCTGTGGTGCACACGTTACCGTACTCCGCCGTTTAGCCGTGGCGGATTACCCTATTGAACAAATGATGACGATTGAGGCGTTGCAAAATCTCAGCGAAAACCAACCGCTTGCGGTACTTGATCGTCATTTATTAGCCATAGACAGCGCGGTTGCCCGGTTGCCGAAGTTGTTGCTGACCGAAGCACAGGGGCGGGCGATCAGCTTCGGGCAACGGGTAAAATTTGATAATCAGGACGGTCTTTTCGGGCAAGTTCGCCTATTTTCTGCCGCCGATGTTTTTCTGGGCGTGGCTGAAATTCGGCAGGATAATGTGATCCGCCCAAGCCGTTTAGTAAATTATGGACAAGCGGTCGGTTCGGCCGATAATATAACACAATGAAAAAATATTTAATTTCGCTCTCTTTTTTGAGCTTGTTGGCTGGTTGTAGCCAGCATTATCAGGATTTAGCTTTAGATGCTAAATATGACAAGCCTCGCACTTTAAATCATTTCTCCGATTATGTGCAGTTTTTGAAACAAAAAGCGGCAGGGACGGGGGTGTCCGACAAAGTGCTTAATTCGCACTTTAATATTACCTATGTGCCACGGGCGGTACAGCTTGACCGTGAGCAAGCCGCTAAACGCCGAGATCCGAATACTCCACCGCCTCCGCCAAATCCGCACGGCGTTACCCGGTATTTGAATAAAGTCTTGACCCAAGCGAAAGTGAATGCGGCGGTTGAGCGATGGTGGCAGGTTCAACCGCAGTTAGAGAGCGCTAGCCGCCAATACGGCGTACAAAAAGAGTACATTATGGCGTTATGGGGAATGGAAAGCAGCTTCGGGCGTTATCAAGGCAATTTTGATGTGCTTTCTGTATTAGCAACATTGGCGTTTGACGGTCGCCGTGAAGCACTGTTCAGCCAAGAATTTGTAAATGCGTTCAAAATGTTGGATAACGGCACAATTTCCCGCCGTGAAATGAAAGGCTCTTGGGCAGGGGCAATGGGGCAAACACAATTTATGCCGACCTCGTACCTAAAATATGCGGCGGACGGGGATAATGACGGCAAAAAAGATATTTGGCAGAACCATAGCGATGCGTTTGCCTCCATTGCCAATTACCTTTCTTCTGTCGGCTGGGACAAAACGCTCCCGTGGGGCATTGAGGTGAAATTGTCTCAACCGATTGATATGACGTTGTCCGGCATTGAAGTCAATAAAGCAAAACGCCTTGCCGAATGGCAGGCGTGGGGAATTTATGTGGCTTACCCTAACGGGCAGGAATTGGCAAAGATGAAAGCGCTCTCCCAAACAAAATTATGGCTGGTGCGACCGGATAAAGAGGCGGGCAGAGCTTTCTTAGTCTCCAACAATTTCCGCACGATTTTAGATTGGAATAAATCCAACAATTTTGCGATCAGTATCGGCAAATTTGCCGATCGCATTTTGCAAAGCGTAGATTAGTTTTACTTGCGAAAATTTCAGCTTGGGTTAGTATGAAATCTGCTTTTGAGTGATCAGAAGCAGATTTTTTTATGAGATAAACATAACAAGCGGGTGGTTTATCCGCATTTTTTGCAAACACAATCAAATAAGGTAATCCTATGCGTAATACAGAATTAGTCCAATGGTTTCGACAATCAACGCCCTACGTCAATTTACACAGCGGGAAAACCTTTGTGATAATGCTAGACGGCGAGGTGATGGAAAGCCCGAATTTTATCAATATAATCAATGATATTAGCTTATTACACAGTCTTAATATCAAATTGGTGATCGTATTTGGGGCAAGACCGCAGATCGAACATTTACTCGCCGTGCATCAAATTCCGTCCGATTACTATCAAAATATCCGCATTACCTCACCGGAAACCCTTGAGATTGTCAAACAAGCGGTCGGTAAGGTGCATTATGATTTATTGGCAAGGCTTTCGCTACGTTCCCCCAATGCGCCGGTCATCAACATTGTCAGCGGCAATATGGTGCTTGCCCAACCGATTGGGGTAGTCGATGGAGTTGATTACGGGCTAAGCGGCAAGATCCGCCGGATCAACCTTGAGAGCATCAAACAGCAACTTGCGACACAGTCAATCGTGCTACTAGGGCCGGTAGCCTCATCGGTAACAGGTGAAATGTTTAATCTTCCTTTTGAGGACATTGCCACCCAAGTGGCGATAAAATTGCGGGCAGATAAATTGATCGGTTTTTGTGAAACGCAGGGGATTTTAGACGAACAAGGCGATGTAATCGCCGATTTAATGCCGCAAACGGCAAAATATCACCTTAATCAGCGGATTGAACGGGGGCAGTACCACTCATCAGCCGCCCGCTTCTTGCAAGCCGCGATTGATGTGTGCCAAGCGGGCGTAAAACGGGCGCATTTAATCAGCTATCTCGCGGACGGCTCATTATTGCAAGAACTGTTTTCTCGGGACGGTATCGGTACACAGTTCTCAATGCAGGAATCGGAAACTATCCGCCTAGCGACAATTCAAGATATACCAAGCCTACTGGAATTGATTCGCCCGTTTGAGCAGCAAGGCATTTTAGTCAAACGCTCCCGTGAGCAATTAGAAATGGAAATCGACCATTACACCATTATCGAACGGGACGGTGTCGTGATTGCCTGTGCCGCGTTAAACCCGTATCCGGCAGAAAAAATGGCGGAGATGGCGTGTGTGGTTGTACATCCAGATTATCGAGATTCGGCACGGGGCGACATTTTATTGGCGGAAATCCAAAAACGCGCCAAAAAGCTCGGGGTAGAGAGGCTCTTTATCCTCACCACCCGCACGACCCAATGGTTTCAAGAGCGAGGCTTTAAACCGGCAGACATCGCCGATCTACCTCAAGCCAAACGGGAGCATTACAACTACCAACGCCGCTCGAAAGTGCTGGTGCAGGTTTTATGAATGTAAATGAAGAAACCCTAGCAGTAGGGTTTCAGGGCAAATATCACATTCCTTTCAACCGTTGATAAAGTGCTTTAAATTTTTCCCGCTTCATCTGATACTGTTCGTATCGTTGCAAATTAGGCTGATAAATGGCTTCCAAGGGTTGCGGTTGGCAAAATTGGGAAATGCTTTGGTTGGGATTTAATGCCATTTGTGCGAGTTTTGCCGCACCTAAGGCAGGACCAACCTCGCTACCTGTGCGGTATTCAAAGGTTTTTCCTGTAATATCCGCCAGTAGTTGCCGCCAGTAACGGCTTTTAGCTCCGCCACCAATCAGTGTAATGTGTTCCGCCGCTACGCCTGTTTCGTGTAGCACATCAATACCGTCAGCTAATGCGAAACTGACCCCTTCAATGACGGCTACTGCTAACGTTGCTTGATTATCATTGTGCGTTAATCCCCAAAACAGACCGCTTGCATAGGGATCATTATGCGGTGTTCTTTCCCCTGATAGATAAGGGAGAAAAATAGCGTCTGATGAGCGGGAATTATGTTCGATATGCTGGAATAAAGTCTGAACATCGGGCATACCGGTAATATTTTTGATCCAATCAACCGAGGACGCCGCACTTAAAATCACTGACATTAAATGCCAGCGATTTGGTAAAGCGTGGCAGAAACTATGCACGGCTTTTTGAGGATTTGCAGTAAATGTATCGGTAACAACAAAATAAACGCCGGAAGTACCGAGAGAAAGCATTCCTTGTCCGGCTTGACATAAACCGACACCGATAGCGCCTGCGGCATTATCGCCTCCTCCCGCAACAACAGGCACTTCCTTCATTCGCCATTGCTGTGCAATAGTTTTACGCAAGTATCCGGTAATTTGGTTTCCTTCAAATAGTTGCGGCATATTATCTAGTTCCAGATGGCAAGCCTCAAGCAGGGTTTTATCCCACGCACGTTTCCCGACATCAAGCCACATTGTGCCTGAAGCGTCTGACATATCTGAAGCATATTCACCTGTCATCAGTAATCGTAAATAATCTTTGGGGAGTAAGACTTTGGCGATCTGTGCTGCTCGTTGAGGCTGATGTTTGTTGAACCATTTGAGTTTTGGGGCGGTAAAGCCCGGCATCATTATATTGCCGGTAATCGCTCGGCTATTGGTTACCAACTGTTCCAATTCTAGACATTCTGCGTAACTCCGACCGTCATTCCATAAAATAGCCGGTGAGAGTAGGTTATTGTCCTTATCTAGCAATGTTGCTCCGTGCATTTGTCCGGTTAAACCAATGGCTTTCACCTCGCTTAAATCGTGTTGTTCAGCAAGACTTTTCATTGCTTGGTCTGTGGCATTCCACCAATCTGTCGGATTTTGTTCCGACCACAGCGGTTGAGGCCGAGAAAGAGTGAGAGGACGTGTTACTGTGGTAATGATTGTCTGATTTTCATCCAATAAAACCGCTTTAACTCCCGATGTACCCAGATCGATTCCAATATACATATAGTATTTCCTCAAGTCAGAAAGCGGTGCGTTTTCGCAAGAAATTTGCAAAATCCCACCGCTTGTCAATTAACGATAAATGTAGCTATTGACAATGTTTTCAAGGTATTCCTGTTGCCCGGAGATCGTCTTAGGTTCGGTGTCTTGTGTTTCTACCCATTTTGTCAGCGCTTCTAAAGAGCTGTCCCCAGTTAGGATTTTACGTCCAAATTCACTCTGCCAGCTCGCATAGCGCTGTTCAACGATACTGCTGAGTACCTTATCTTCTAGCATTTGGGCTGCTCGCTTTAGCGAAAGGGCAAGTACATCGATTGCGCCGATATGGGAATGAAAGAGATCGTAAGGATCGGTGCTTTGGCAGCGAATTTTCGCATCAAAGTTAAATCCGCCTGTTGTAAAACCGCCTGCTTTCAGAATTTCATAAATGACCAGAGTGTTTTCCTCTACACTGAAAGTGTTTAGAGAGAAGCTACTATAATAATTGTGAGGAAAACGGCTGGAAGTACCAGCCGTTAGGGGCGTTAAAAATTCGCATTTCTTGGGGCACGAGGGAAAGGAATGACCTCGCGGATATTTTGTAAGCCGGTTACATAGACAATGAGTCGTTCAAAGCCTAAGCCGAAGCCGGCGTGCGGTACTGTGCCGTAGCGGCGTAAATCACGATACCACCAGTAATCTTCCGGATTTAAGCCCATTTCTTGCATTCGTTGATCTAAGACTTCTAAACGTTCTTCACGTTGTGAACCGCCGATAATTTCGCCGATACCCGGTGCAAGTACGTCCATTGCGGCAACGGTTTTACCGTCATCATTTAAGCGCATATAGAAGGCTTTGATGTCTTTCGGATAATTTTTCACAACCACCGGTGATTTGAAGTATTCCTCCGCTAAATAACGCTCGTGTTCGGAGGAGAGATCAATGCCCCATTCCACAGGAAATTCAAAGGTTTTACCGGATTTTAATAAAACCTCGATCGCATCGGTATAGTCGATTTGGGCGAAATCGGAAGTAATAAACTGTTCCAAACGGTTAATGACGTTGCTATCAACGTGTTTGGCAAAAAACGCCATATCATCTTTGCGCTCTTCCAATACCGCTCGGAAAACATATTTGAGCATATCTTCGGCGAGTTTTGCATTATCCGCTAACGTTGCGAACGCAATTTCCGGTTCAACCATCCAAAACTCGGCTAAATGGCGAGTGGTGTTGGAATTTTCTGCACGGAAAGTCGGGCCGAACGTATAAATTTTGCTTAATGCACAGGCGTAAGTTTCACCATTTAATTGACCGGATACGGTCAAAAACGCTTCTTTGCCGAAGAAATCTTGGCTGAAATCCACTTTGCCGTTTTCACCACGAGGCAGATTTTCTAAATCAAGGGTAGAAACACGGAACATTTCACCTGCACCTTCGGTATCCGAGGCGGTAATCAGTGGGGTAGCGACCCAGTAAAATCCTTGTTCGTGGAAAAAGCGATGAATAGCTTGCGCTAGGCAATGGCGTACACGAGCCACTGCACCAATCAGGTTTGTGCGAGGGCGTAAATGTGCCACTTCACGCAAATATTCGATTGAATGGCGTTTTGCTGCCATTGGGTAAGTATCCGGATCTTCAACCCAGCCGACCACTTCAACATTTTTTGCTTGTAATTCGACCGCTTGTCCCTGTGCCGGCGATTCAACGATAGTGCCGGTTACGATAACGGAGCAACCTGCGGTTAAGCGTAATACTTCATCTTGATAATTATTAAGATCGTTATTGACAATAGCTTGAATTGGGTCGAAACACGAGCCGTCATAAACGGCTAAAAAGGATAAACCTGCTTTGGAGTCGCGGCGGGTACGTACCCAGCCACGGACAGAAACCTCTTGCCCAACGGCAATTTTGCCGGCAAGAATTTCTGAAATTGAAGAATATGTTGACATAATGTGCCTCTAATAATCAGATTTGAATCGGTTTTTCAGTGAAAATTTATCGCATTTTACTCGAAATACACGCTAAAGATAAGGGAATTTTCGTTTTTGTAAACCTAAATTAACACCCCAGCTTTTCTTTGTAGTGCGCACGGCAGACCGATAAATAGTGATCATTACCACCAATTTGGATTTGATCGCCGTCTTTTATCGCTTCACCCTGTTCATTCATTCGGATCACAAAGTTAGCTTTGCGCCCACAATAACAGATGGTTTTTAATTCCTCGAGTTGATCTGCCCACGCCAACAAATAGCGGCTGCCTTCAAACAGTTCGGCTTGGAAATCGGTACGTAACCCATAACACAGCACCGGAATTTTTAGTTTATCGACCACTTCAGTGAGTTGATAAACCTGCGTTTTGGTGAGGAATTGGGCTTCATCAATTAAGATACAGTGTAACGCTTTTTGTTGCTGTGCAGTGCGGATTGCCGAAAAGAGATCGCTTTGTTTATCAAACAGATTTGCCTGTTGTGAAATGCCGATACGGGAAGCCACTTTACCGACCCCATAGCGATCATCAATCGCCGCCGTATAAACCAGCGTATTCATACCACGTTCTTGATAATTATAGGAAGATTGAAGCAGGGTAGTGGATTTACCTGCATTCATTGATGAGTAATAAAAATAGAGCTTTGCCATAGTTGATAAATAAAAAACGGCTAATCAAGTTAGCCGTTTGGGGATAAACCGTGAGATTAAACGTTGTCGATTTGACCTAACAATGAACGTAAACGCTCTTGGAAGTTTTGATGTTCCGTTTTGAGTTGCTCGTGTTCTTGGCGTAATGTATCGTTTGCCTGCTGTGCCGCATCGTTTTTACTTTTTAATTCTTCCACTTCCAATTGTAATAATTGAATGGTTTCAACGGCTTGTTTAATTTTTTCTTCTAACTGGTCAAGAATAGTAACTGACATAATTTGCCCTCGCATATTGTAATTCAAAAGTGTGAAAGATTTTACCTTAGTCGGACAGCTTTTTCATCATAAAGTTTTGAAATAACGAAAAAAAATCCTCTCATCTGAGGAGAGGATTTTATCTGCCGATTTTTTAATTACTTCACGCGTGAAACATATTCACCGGAACGGGTATCGACACGAATAACTTCACCGATTTGAACGAAAAGTGGCACACGCACGACCGCACCGGTACTTAATGTAGCCGGTTTTCCACCTGTACCCGCCGTATCGCCTTTTAATCCCGGGTCAGTTTCCGTTACTTCCAATTCCACAAAGTTTGGTGGTGTTACGGCAATCGCCGAACCGTTCCATAAGGTGATGATACACTCGGCTTGATCAACTAACCATTTGTCGTTGTCGCCCAGCGCTTTTGCATCAACGGAAATCTGCTCAAATGTTTCCGGGTGCATAAAATACCAGAAATCTTCGTCTTTGTAAGAGTATGTATAGTTGTAATCGACAACATCTGCCGCTTCAACAGATGTACCGGATTTGAAGTTGATTTCTAATACTTTGCCTGAAATCAATTTACGAATTTTGGTGCGGGTGAATGCCTGACCTTTGCCCGGTTTCACAAATTCATTTTCAACGATCACGCAAGGTTCGCCATCTTGAATAAATTTTAAACCCGGTTTGAAATCATTAGTGCTGTAACTCGCCATTGTATCCTCAAATATAAAAACGCCCATCGGGCTGATAATGAAAGGTGTATATCATACACAAAATCACTCAAAATTTAAAAATTTTTCTTTGTATCAGCCTCCTTTTATTTTTTGTTTTTACGGTATAATCTACGTTTTTCAACCATAAGGAAAAGCAATGAAAAAATTAATCACACTCGGGGCGATTTTCGCCTTATCGGTTTCAACAGTAGTCGAAGCGAAAAAAGGCGGTATGCGTATGAGCGGTAAAAAAAGTACGCCGGCAGTTCAAACTAAACCGCAAACACAGCAAAATGATGCAACCTTTAATAATACGCCATCAATGCCAAATGCAGGGGCTCAAGCCGCGCAAAGTAACCGTTTAGGCAATTTTGTTACCGGCGCAGCGGCAGGTTATCTATTAAGCGAAGCCTTAGCACCGAACGAAGCACAAGCACAGCAACCGGCACAAGCTGAACCGATGGCGCAGCTTAATCAGCAAGTTCAAACGGCTGCTCCGACTATTCCGAGCTTTAAAGCGGTCGATCCACAAAATGATCCGAATTTAATCGAAAAAACACCCGGCTATTTACGTTACTGCTTAAATGGTGTGCAATATTTAGTCAGCACGGCTAATCCGCAATTAGCGCCGACATTGATGGTGGATAGACAAAACGCACCGGCAGCGTGTGTGATTTCACAATAATCACGAAAGGAAAGGGCAGTGGAGCGTATTGCAATTCGGACGCAAAGGGAAGATTGGCTGGTTGATTTAGCCGAAGCCTTTCGTGATCCACTTGAATTGTTGGCGTATCTTGAACTGGATAGCCACGAGTTTCAACAAGATATACAGGCACGCAAACTGTTTGCACTGCGTGTACCACGCCCTTTTGCCGCCAAAATGCAAAAAAAAGCACGGAACGACCCGCTTTTTTTGCAGGCAATGTCTCATCAAGACGAATTTTTAGCGGCGGAAGGTTTTGTGCAAGATCCGCTAGCAGAGCAACAGTCGCCCGCACCGAATATTTTGCATAAATATCATAACCGTTTGCTGTTTATGCTTAAAAATAGTTGCGCGATCAACTGCCGTTACTGCTTTCGCCGCCATTTTCCTTATCAGGTGGTTAAAAGCGGGAAAGCCTCGTGGCAGCAAAGTCTTGATTATATTGCTGCTCATACGGAATTGGAGGAAGTGATCCTCTCCGGTGGTGATCCACTAATGGCAAAAGATCACGAATTAGATTGGGTCATCACTGCTTTAGAGCAGCTACCGCATATCCGCACCTTACGCATTCACAGTCGCCTACCGGTCGTGATTCCCAATCGGATTACGGACACGTTGTGTCAGCGATTGGCAAGTTCTCGGCTCAATATCGTATTGGTTACGCATATCAATCACGCAAATGAAATTGATGATATTTTTCAGCATAAAATGCAAAAATTGAAACAGGCGGGCGTTACGTTACTTAACCAATCGGTGTTGCTCAAAGGGGTAAATAATGATGCGGAAATCCTTAAAGCCTTGAGCGACAAGCTATTTCAGTATGGTATTTTGCCCTATTATCTGCATTTATTGGATAAAGTGGAAGGCGCAAGCCATTTTTATATTGATGATGCGCAAGCCTTTGAAATCTACAAAAGGTTACAACGTATTAGCTCCGGCTATCTTGTTCCCAAATTGGCGAGGGAAATCCCATTTGAGCCGAATAAAACGCTAATGGGGTAGGGGAGTAGAAGCAAGCGGTCAGATTGTCAGGGATTTTTGCACTGTTATCTCGCTAACCGAAAGAATAAAAAAGGCGATGAATAATATCGCCTTTTTATTTTCATTAGATTTTGCACTTTTTAGGCAAAATCCGACCGCTTGTGATTACTGGGTCGCTTGAATTGCGGTTAATGCAATGGTGTAAACGATGTCATCAACTAATGCACCACGGGAGAGGTCATTAACCGGTTTACGCATACCTTGTAGCATTGGGCCGATAGACACTAAATCCGCAGAACGTTGTACCGCTTTATAGGTGGTATTACCGGTATTCAAATCAGGGAAAACAAATACGGTCGCTTTACCTGCAACTGGTGAGTTCGGTGCTTTAGACCGAGCCACATCTTCCATAATCGCTGCATCGTATTGTAATGGGCCGTCAATAATTAAGTCAGGGCGTTTTTCTTTCGCAATACGGGTTGCTTCTGCGACTTTCTCCACATCGGCACCGCTGCCCGATGTGCCGGTAGAGTAGGAAATCATTGCCACACGAGGATCGATGCCGAAAGATTTCGCCGATTCGGCCGATTGAATAGCAATTTCCGCTAATTGCTCGGCATTTGGATCAGGGTTTACCGCACAGTCGCCGTATACCAATACTTGATCCGGTAGTAGCATAAAGAAGACGGAGGAAATAATCGAGTTACCCGGTGCGGTTTTGATAATCTGCATCGGTGGGCGGATCGTGTTAGCCGTTGTATGCACTGCACCGGAGACTAAGCCGTCCACTTCGTTTGCCTCCAGCATCATTGTGCCGAGAACCACCGTATCCAATAATTGCTCACGGGCAACGGCTTCCGTCATTCCTTTGTTTTTACGTAATTCAACAAGGCGATCAACATAATTTTCACGCACTTGTTCAGGGTCGATTACCGTAATCCCTTTGCCTAATGTAACACCCTGTGCATCAGCAACCCGTTGTACATCAGTCGGGTTCGCCAATAAAATACACTCGGCAATGCCACGCTCGGCACACAATGCCGCAGCTTTAATCGTTCTTGGCTCATCACCTTCCGGTAACACAATGCGTTTTTTCGCTTCGCGGGCTAACTCGGTTAATTGATAGCGGAAAGCAGCAGGGGAGAGGCGGCGAGCACGCACTGCACCTTTTGAAATGCTTTCAATAAAGCCGACATCAAATTGTTCAGAAACATACTGCTGAATTTTTGCGATACGCTCTTTATCATCAACCGGTACTTCAAGGCTGAAACTTTGTAAATTCAAGGCGGTTTGCCAAGTTGTGCCTTCTACACGGAAAATCGGTAAGCCGGTTTCAAAGGCTTGTTCACACAATTTAGCAATTTGTCCGTCAATTTTATAACCGCCGGTTAAGAGTAATGCGCCTAATTCAACACCGTTCATTGCAGAAAGTGCCACGGCAACAATGACATCAGGGCGATCCGCTGAAGCCACTAATAAGCTGCCGGCTTTAAAATGCTCAACCATATTCGGCAAACTTCTGGCGCAGAATGTTACACTGCGGATACGGCGTTGGTGAACTTCGCCTTCTTTAATAATGGAAGCACCTAAATGTTTCACTAAGTCAATCGCGCGAGGCGCAATTAAATCGGCTTTCCACTGTACGCAAGCTAACAGTTTAATCGGGCTGTCTTTGAATAAACGCTCTAACTCTGACACATTATTGGCACTGTGTTGGAAAGAGTCGAAAATTTCGGTGAGATCCGGACGGGTACGACCGGATTCATCGACCGGCGCATTAAATTTATTAACCACAACACCCAATAAATTCGGGTTATGACGCCCCCCAAATTGGGCGGCAGCGGCATCGATACGTTCTTTCAATCGGGCAGGGGAGTCCGCAGACGGTGCAGCAACTAAGATAATTTCCGCATCTAATGCTTGTGCGATCTCATAGTTCACTTTATTAGCATAGGCGTGTTTGCGGTTCGGAACTAGACCTTCCACCACCACAATTTCGCTATTTTTTGCCAGACGTTGATGACGCTCAACCACTTTTTCAAGTAATACATCCGTTTGGTTTTGACCGATTAACGTTTCGGCGGCACTTAACATAAACGGTTCGCCGACTTCGGTGGTTTTTGAGGTGCGGATAATGGTAGTGGAGCGGTCTAAGACATCTTCGCCACTCACCGGTTGAGAAATCGGTTTTAAGAACCCGACCTTCATTCCTTTTTGTTCTAAAGAGTGAACGAGACCGAGGCTGATACTGCTCAAACCAACGCCGGTGCTGATAGGGATTAAAATGATTGTTCTAGACATTTTTCGTTTCCAGTGTTGTATAACAAGCGGGGAGTTATGGTTCATTCTTTGCAAAAAAAACGTCATTTATCAACCGCTTGTTAATTCCAAAATAAAACCTGCCGCAAAGGGCAGGCTTGAGATTATAACGCTAAGCGTGCTGTATCTTGTGCGATGACAAGTTCTTCATTTGTTGGGATCACAAATGCACGGAATGCGGAATCGTCAGCCGTGATTTCGCCCGATTTACCGAAACGTGCCGCAAGGTTTTTCTCGCTATCCACTTTAACGCCAAATAATTTTAAGTGTTTTAAGGTTAATTCACGCACCGGCCCTGCGTTTTCACCGATACCGCCGGTAAAGACAATCGCATCTAAATGATCGCCGATTACCGCCATATATGAACCGATATATTTTGCTAAACGGTAGCAGAATACATCCATTGCACGTTTGGCTTCCGGTTTTTCTGCATAATTGTCTTCAGCATAGCGACAGTCGCTGGTAACTTCCGTTAAACCTAATAAACCGGATTTTTTCACTAATGTGTCTTCGATCTCTTTTACAGACATACCAAGGGTATTGTGCATAAAGAAAATGATTGCCGGATCTAAATCACCGGAACGTGTCCCCATTACTAAGCCTTCAAGCGGTGTAAAGCCCATTGAGGTATCAATACATTCACCGTTACGGATAGCGGCGATAGACGCCCCGTTACCGAGATGGCAGGTAATAATATTCGCTTTCTCAGGCGCAATACCGACCGTTTTTGCTGCTTCACGGCTGACATAATAATGGCTTGTACCGTGGAAGCCGTAACGGCGAACGCCGTGTTCTTTATAGAGTGAATAAGGCAGCGCATAGAGATAAGCGTGTTCCGGCATTGTTTGGTGGAATGCTGTATCAAATACCGCAACATTTTTCGCTTTTAATTCAGGGAAAGCTTTGAATGCTTCTTCAATCCCGATCAAATGTGCCGGATTGTGGAGTGGGGCATAGGCTGCCGCTTCTTTAATGCCTGCAATAACATCATCATTAATCACGATAGATGAGGTATATTTCTCACCGCCGTGAACGATACGATGACCGATAGCACCGATACTGTCTTTTAATTCAGCACTTAAAATGTGCGATACGATGTAATTTAGTGCTTCGCTATGCGCCGCACCTGCGCCTAAATCAGCCGCACCTTTCTCACCGTTTAATTTCCATTTAATCCGAGCATCTTCAAGGTTAAAATTTTCTGCTAGACCCGATAATTTTTCATCGCCCGAGATAGGATCAAGGATAGCAAATTTTAAAGAGGAGCTACCACAGTTAAGGATAAGAATATTTTTTGACATTGTCGAAACACCTATACAGTTGTTATTGGAATAAAAAGTAACACATTTTTTTACAATATGTTTAGCCTGCTATGATACGCTTTTCGGCTTAGAAAATAAATTCCTAAACGGAGGATAATCATACGAAAGCGGCTGATCTTATCGTTTTTTTATTTAACATAATATACATTATGCGAAATTTATAATGGATTTTAGCCTCCGGCTAATTTGACTTTAAAGCCTTTTTGTTCAAGCATCTGCTTTAATTGATCACGGTTATCACCTTGAATTTCAATGATGCCGTCTTTAACCGAGCCACCGCAGCCGCTACGGCGTTTAAGCTCGGAAGCAAGGGACATTATCCCTTTATCATCTAAATTCAATCCGGTGATAATGCAAACACCTTTGCCTTTACGGCCGCTGGTTTGGCGTTGAATTCGTACAATGCCATCACCTTTAGGTCGTTCTGCTTTTGGTGCTTCGCTTTTTATTCTGCCGATTTCCGTTGAATAAACTAAGGTCATTTACAAAATTCCTGTTTAAACTGACCGCTTGTTAAGCAATGGATTGGTTGATAGCGGTTAAAACTGACAATGGATCTTGTGCTTGTGTGATCGGTCGACCGATAACAAGGTAATCAGAGCCTGTTTCGATGGCTTGTTTTGGTGTCATTACACGGCGTTGATCGCCAAAATCGCTGCCTTCTGGGCGAATCCCCGGTGTTACCAGTTTAAAATCTTTGCCACAGTGCGTGCGTAATACTTCAACTTCTTGAGGGGAACACACAACACCGTCTAAACCGGCACGTTGGCATAAATGAGCTAGTCGGATAACTTGCTCCATCGGTGAGGCGTTAATACCAATCTGTAATAAATCGAGATCTTCCATACTGGTTAATACAGTTACGCCAATCAATAATGGGGCGTCTTTGCCATATGGTTCAAGAATTTGTTTTGCGGTTTCCATCATTCTTAATCCGCCGCAAGCGTGTAAGTCCACCATCCAAACGCCTAAATTGGCAGCTGAACGTACTGCTCTTGCCACCGTATTTGGTATGTCGTGATATTTTAAATCCAAAAAAACATCAAAGTTGCGTGCTTGCAACTGTTTGACAAAATGTGTCCCTAAGGTTGTAAACATTTCTTTGCCGACTTTCAAACGACATAAAGACGGATCGACTTGATCCACAAAATTAAGCGCTTCACGCTCAGTTTCATAATCTAATGCAACAATAATTTTATTATCCATTTCGGACTCCTTATTAAATAACGTCCACAATACTGTGGAGCGGTTTAATCGTTTCCCATTTTCGACAAGACGGGCAATGCCAGCTTAGCCGATAGCTTTGGTAGCCGCAATGTGTGCAGCGGTAATGAAAACTTTTTTGAATACGATCACCAACCATTTTATGCAGTAGTGTTAAACTTTCCTTACCTCTACCCTGCTCGGCTTCGTGCATTTGGTAATAGATAAAGCGATGAAAGGTAAATAAATTAGGATATTGGCGAACTTGTTGATATAAACGGGTTTGTGCTGCCTCCATACCGTCTTTTTGTTCAATCCATTCGGCTAATGCTAAATCAATACTGCTGTTATGTTTAATTTGATTTGCTCGGATGAGAAACAGCTCAAAGTGCTCTAATTGATTGAGCTGCTGATAGCACAGTTTAATTTTGTCTAACACTTCGCTAATGTAGTCAGGATCTTGACTCAGTATCTGTTCAAAATGCGTAAGTGCTTGTGAAAACTGTTGGTTTTGCAGTGCATACTCCCCTAATAAAAGGGAGGCTCTTGCACAATTTGGCGCATAAGTTACCGCTTGTTGTAAGGCTTCTATGCGTTTTTGCTGTTCGCCCTCTTTAAAGGTGTCGACATATTCGCAATAAAAATGAGCCAAAGGTGTTCTATCGGTATTCGGAGCAATTTTGAGCAGTTTTTCTGCCACATTGATCGCTTTGCGCCACTCTTTTGTCTTTTGATAAATAAGGCTTAGTTGCTTTAGCGAGTTGATCGCAAAATCCGGCTCGTCTAAAAGTTGAATATAATAGTTTTCAGCACGATCAAAAAAACCGGCAGCCATAAAATCTTTGGCAAGTTGTTGTTTAGCAAGCAGTTTTTGTTCAAAGGTATAATCGGGGTTACTCTCTAATCCTTGATGAATACGGAGCGCACGATCGACCTCTCCCCTTGAGCGAAATAGATTACCTAAAGTTAATTCCGCTTCAAATTGGGAATCGTGCGTAATACGATGTTCGGTTTCCTGCTTTTGCAGCATTGAGAGAAAAATATCAACCGCTTTTTCGTGTTGATTAGAAAGAAGAAAATTCAATCCCGTAACATAATCACGGGAGAATTGATGATGAATGGCATCTTGATCCTTTTTTGCACTACGCTGCCCCATATACCAACCATATAATGCAGCAATGGGTAATAAAAGGAACAATAATTCCAGCATTACTCAACCTTTGGTAAAGTCAGTTCACTGATTTGTTTTGCTTGACGTTTAAGTTTGCGATTTAATGCGATATTTTGCAGTTTCACTTTTAAATAGAAAAATGCGGTAATAAACCAACCTAAAATTAACCCAAAGCCAAATAAGATAGCAACTAAGCTGGATAAACGTAATTCACTTTTTGCGATTAAGTAGTTAAATGTAATAAGTTGATCGTTATTTGCACCAATCGTAACACCAACAATAATAATCGCTAAGATAATTACCGCACTAAAGATATATTTCATAAAGACTCCGTTTATTACATTAAGGGCGACTATGCATCAACACGTTCTTTTAGTTCTTTGCCGGCTTTAAAGTGAGGCACATATTTTGCACCTAATTTCACCGTTTCCCCTGTTTTAGGGTTACGACCCATTCGAGGCTGGCGGTAATGGAGAGAGAAGCTGCCAAATCCTCTGACTTCAATGCGCTCATCTTTTGCCAAAGAAACGGTCATTTGCTCCAAAATTTCTTTAACGCTGTCATCGACAATTTTCATTTGTAATGAAGGAAATTTAATTACTAAATTTTCAATTAATTCGGACTTAGTCATTTTTTCTCCTTTATTTTGATAAATCTAGGCGGATATGCCTAATACATATCCGCCTTAAGTCAAAGGATTAATTATTCACCTTTTGCAGCTTTAAACGCTTCAGCCATTGCATTTGGAATAGCTTCTTCTTGTTTATTCACTTGCGCAAGTGCGGCAGACTCCTCTGCTTCATCCTTAGCACGAACAGACAAATTAACGACACGTGCTTTACGATCTACACCGGTATATTTCGCTTCAAGCTCATCACCTACGTTGATAACCGCTGTAATATCTTCTACACGATCACGTGTAGCTTCCGCTGCACGAATGTAGCCTTCAACACCATCAGCCAGTTCTACTTTTACGCCTTTTGCATCAACATCGGTTACTTTACCTTTAACGATAGCACCTTTCTTAGTACCATCAACAAAGTTAGTGAAAGGATCAGATTCCAACTGTTTGATACCTAAAGAGATACGCTCTTTCACTGCATCAACTTGTAAAACGACTGCCTCTACTTCATCGCCTTTTTTGTATTGGCGAACCGCTTCTTCACCGGACATATTCCAAGAAATATCGGATAAGTGAACTAAACCGTCAATACCGCCTTCTAAACCGATGAAGATACCGAAGTCAGTGATTGATTTGATTTTACCTTTCACTTTGTCATTTCTGTTGTGTGTTTCAGCAAAGTGTTCCCACGGATTTGGTTTGCATTGTTTTAAACCAAGGGAAATACGGCGACGCTCTTCATCAACTTCAAGCACCATTACTTCAACGACATCGCCTACGTTAACAACTTTAGACGGGTGGATATTTTTGTTTGTCCAATCCATTTCTGAAACGTGAACTAAACCTTCAACACCATCTAAAATTTCAACGAAACAACCATAGTCGGTTAAGTTGGTTACTTTACCGCTTAATTTGCTGTTTACCGGGTGATTTTGTGCAATCGCTGCCCAAGGGTCTTGACCTAATTGTTTTAAGCCTAAAGAAACACGGGTGCGATCTTTGTCAAACTTCAATACTTTAACCGTTACTTCATCGCCGACATTCACCACTTCGCTTGGGTGTTTAACACGTTTCCAAGCCATATCCGTGATGTGAAGTAAGCCGTCTACACCGCCTAAATCAACGAATGCACCGTAGTCAGTTAAGTTTTTAACCGTACCTTTAACTTCTGAACCTTCAACTAAGTTCGCTAATACTTCTTCACGATCTTGGCTGTTTTCAGATTCAATTACCGCACGACGAGAAACAACAACGTTGTTACGTTTTTGGTCAAGTTTAATCACCTTAAACTCTAATTCTTTACCTTCAAGGTTGATAGAATCACGCACTGGACGAGTATCAACTAATGAACCCGGTAAGAACGCACGTACACCGTTTAACTCAACAGTGAAGCCACCTTTTACTTTACCGTTTACTAAACCGACTACCGTAGCTTGTTCTTCAAATGCTTTTTCTAATGCAGCCCAAGATTCGTTACGTTTCGCTTTTTCACGGGAAAGTTTAGTCTCACCAAAACCGTCTTCAACAGCGTCAAGTGCTACATCAACAACATCGCCAACTTGAACTTCTAATTCGCCTTGAGCGTTTAAAAATTCTTCAGCTGGAATAGCAGATTCCGATTTTAAACCGGCATCGACTAATACATAGCCTTTTTGAATAGCAACAACAGTGCCTTTAACAATTGAACCTAAACGGGTTTCTTGACCTTTTAGTGATTCTTCAAAGAGTTGAGCAAAAGATTCAGTCATAATAAAAATTTCTTAAATAAATAAAACGTCCACCTAGCATCCGTCTAAATGGGGTTAGTAATAAAAACCTAACAATCCGTTGTTAAGCAATAACATTAACGATATTGACGGATATGATCCAATGCTTTTTGAATCACTTCATCAATCGATAAATAGGTTGAGTCTAAAATCAACGCATCTTTAGCCGGAATAAGCGGCGCAACTTCACGATTTCTGTCGCGAAAATCCCGTTCTTTTATCTCGGCTAAAATCTCGTCAAAGTTAGCATTAAATCCTTTTTCTTGCAACTGTTTTACACGCCTTTTTGCACGTTCTTCTGCACTGGCGTCTAAAAAGAATTTAATTTCCGCTTCCGGAAACACAATTGTACCCATATCTCGCCCGTCGGCAATCAAACCTCGCTCACTGCGGAAATCCCGCTGGCGTTGCAATAGTGCTTTACGCACATTAGGAAAAATAGCAATTTTTGAGGCATTTTGACCCGCTTGCGCCGTGCGAATGAGATCCCCGACATTCTGTCCGTTTAAGATCACCTCAATTTCACTGCCTACCAATTCAAATTTGACATCTAATCGGCGAGCCAACTCGGCAAGCTGTTCTTCATTGTCTAACGCAATATTTTCTTGTTGAGCTGCCAAGGCTAAAATCCGATAAATCGCACCGGAATCTAAAAAATCAAACCCCAATTCTGCGGCTAGTGCGTGGCAAAGTGTACCCTTGCCTGCGCCGCTTGGGCCATCTACGGTTATCACCATATTTGTCATTTTATCACCTGCTATTATATGTCCGGAAATTCACCGATAGTTACTTGAACTTCTCGTGTTTTACCGTCTCTCGAAATAAGCACATTCATTTTTGTCCCTGGAATTGCATCGGCAATTAACTCCATCATTTGTGCAGGACTTTCCGCATCAATATCATTGATACGTAAAATCAAATCACCTGTTTTAATGCCGGCAAGTGCCGCCGGCCCATAGTCGGCTACTCCTGTGATCAGCACACCGTTTTCTCCTAAACCGAGTTGTTTTGCAGAATAAAATAGCGAGCTGTTTACCCCAAAGTAGCCACGGATAACCCGCCCGTCTTTGATAATTTTATTCATCACTTTATTGGCGAGGTTAATCGGTATGGCAAAGTTAAGCCCTTCCGCTAATTCTTCGCTGGTTTTGCCTAATCTCAGCGTATTAATACCGATCAACTCCCCGGCTGAATTGACTAACGCGCCGCCTGAATTACCTTGATTGATCGAGGCATCCGTTTGGATAAAATTTTGTCTGCCGGTTTCTGATAGTGCATTTCGCCCCGTGGCACTCACAATACCCTGTGTAATGCTCTGCCCTAAATTCAACGGGTTGCCGATTGCCAAGACAACATCACCGATATTCGTCAGCCGTTTTTCATTTTGCGGGATCGTCGGTAAATTTTCCGCTTCAATCTTTAAAACCGCCAAATCTGTTAAAGCGTCCGAACCAACCAATACCGCACTATGAATTGCCCCTGATTGCAGCGCAACAATAATCTGATCGGCATTTTGAATAACGTGCTTATTCGTCAAAATATAGCCCGTTGGGGTCATAATCACCCCTGCGCCTAAATTATTGAGCTGCAATTCGCTGGCAATACCGGAACCATTCACATCAAAGGCTTGGTTATACACATTCACAACCGCAGGCGAAGCGGTACGCACAGCATTGTGAAAGCTAATGACATTATCGGTTTCATTACGATATTGCTGATTAAGCCAAGGGGCGACGTAAAGAACCAAGCCGGCACAAAAAAGCCCAAAACCTACCGCTTGCGCAACTTTCTTTATCATTTGTTTATCGCCCATTTCGTTACACTATAACGTTTTTGCCAATTTCTTAAGATAGGATTTGAAATCCTCTCCGCATTTGCTGTGGTTTAAACTGTACTCGACAAAGGCTTCCATATAGCCTAATTTATCGCCACAATCAAAGGTTTTACCCGTCATATGAAATGCTTCAACGTCTTGTTGCTGAATCAGCATATCAATGGCATCGGTTAATTGAATTTCATCGCCCACACCAATCGGTGTTTTTTCTAATAAATCCCAAATCGCAGCAGAGAAGACGTAACGACCGACAACCGCAAAGTTAGACGGCGCTTCTTCAATAGGCGGTTTTTCCACGACATTGACAATCTTTGCCGTGCCCGCTGGGGTAAGTTCTGCCCCTTGACAGTCCACGATACCATAGCTACTGACTTCCTCTTTTGCCACCGGTGCGACCATAATCTGGCTACTCCCAGTCTCTTTAAAGCGTTGAATCATTGCTGAGAGGTTTTCTGTTTTTTGATCGGCACTGAAATCGGCAAGTAACACATCGGGTAACACCACAGCAAAAGGCTCGTTACCAACCAACGCCCGTCCGCATAATACGGCGTGGCCTAAACCTTTTGCCTGACCTTGACGCACGTGCATAATCGTAACATCTTTTGGTACGATAGAACGCACTTCGTCTAATAATTGGCGTTTTACCCGTTTTTCGAGCATCGTTTCCAGCTCAAATGAGGTATCAAAATGGTTTTCGATAGCATTTTTTGAAGAATGAGTAACCAGCACAATCTCTTTAATCCCTGCCGCCACACATTCGTTTACAATGTATTGAATTAAAGGTTTATCCGCAATAGTCAGCATTTCTTTTGGGATAGCTTTGGTAGCAGGTAGCATACGAGTGCCTAAGCCCGCCACAGGAATGATTACTTTCATAAAAAATCCTTAAAATTAAAGAAAGACAAAACCGCCTGCCCTGTGCAAGCGGTCTGTTAAGTTAAAAAATAGGCAAATTACTGACGTAACAGTGCCAACACTTCGTCCGTTTTTTGTTGCATTAACGCTTTATCACCTTTCGTTTCAAGATTTAAGCGAACGACCGGTTCGGTATTTGAACTTCTTAAATTAAACCGCCAGTTGTCAAATTCAACACTAATCCCGTCTAAACGATCCACGGATTTTGCCTGATCTTGATACGCGTTTAAGACGCGATCTAATGCTACTTTGGCATCGGCTAATTTACTGTTGATTTCGCCCGGGGATGGGAATTTCTCTAAACGTTCGCCAACCAGCTCACTTAAAGTTTTACCGGTGGTGCAAAGTAACTCAAGGGTAAGTAGCCACGGAATCATACCGCTGTCGCAGTAGAAGAAATCACGGAAATAATGGTGCGCACTCATTTCGCCGCCATAAATCGCATCAACTTCACGCATTTTCTCTTTAATAAATGAATGGCCTGATTTTGACATTACCGCTTGGCCGCCGGCTTGAGAAACCAATTCTTCCGTATTCCAAATCAAACGTGGATCGTAGATAATTTTTGCCCCCGGATTTTTTTGAAGAAACGCCTGAGAGAGTAAGCCGACAACATAGTAGCCTTCAATAAAGCCGCCTTTTTCATCAAAGAAAAAACAACGGTCGAAATCACCGTCAAAGGCAATCCCCATATCCGCTTTATTGGCAAGCACAGCATCAATCGAATCTTGACGGTTTTCGTGCAGAATCGGATTAGGGATGCCGTTAGGGAAATTACCGTCCGGATTATTATGCACCTTAACAAAGGTTACCGGCACGTTATGGGCTTTAAATTGTGCTTCAATCGCATCAATGACTTTGCCTGCCGCACCGTTACCGGAATTAATCACCAAGGTTTTAGGCGTTAATTTGCTTAAATCAATGTAGGATAATAAGTGGCTAACATAGTCGCCCAATACACTTTTTTGCGTATAAGTTCCACGCTGGGCGATCGGTGGAAACTGATTTTCTTCCGCTAAGCGTTGAATATCCGCCAAGCCTGTATCTGCACTGATCGGGCGTGATCCCGCACGGACTAATTTCATTCCGTTATAATCCATCGGATTATGGCTTGCCGTTACTTCAATACCGCCGTCCGTTTTCAAAAATGATGTTGCAAAATAGACTTCTTCCGTACCGGTTTGACCGAGATCAATCACATCTACGCCAGAGTCCAACAAACCGTTTGTTACCGCACTTTTGAGTTCGTTACTGGTTAAACGGACATCCCCCCCAACAACGATACTTTTAGGTTTTAAAAACTGCCCGAAAGCACGCCCGATACGATACGCAATATCGACATTAAGCTCCGTACCTAATTGACCTCGAATATCATACGCTTTGAAACACGTGAGTTTACTCATAATATTTTCCTTATGTTGTTGAGTTAAATCCTGTATAAAGTGCTACCCTTGTTTTGTCTCTTCCGAGAGTGCTTTGATCCGTTGATAAATTTCTTCTCGATGAACGGAAATCTCTTTGGGGGCTTTTACGCCTAATTTCACTTGACTGCCACGAATACTGAGTACGGTAATTTCAACATCATCACCAATTAACAGGCTTTCGCCAATTTTCCTAGTCAGAATAAGCATTGTCATTTCTCCTTTTATTTTTATTGTAAGTGGTAAGGCATATCCTGCCTTACCTGAATGTCGTCATTATTAGAGTTTTGCCTGAATCCATTTCATCGCAATGTCTAACGCTTGCTCAATGTTTTCCGGCTGCGAACCGCCTGCCATTGCCATATCGGCACGGCCACCACCTTTACCGCCCACTGCTTGAGCCATTACCCCCACTAATTCACCCGCATTTATCGTTTTCGATAATGCAGACGTTACCCCAACAATAAGATTAACTTTATCTTGTGCCGGCACGGCAAAGGCAATCACCGCCGTTTCAAGTTGATTTTTTAGATCATCTACCATTGTTCGCAATGATTTCACTTCCACATTCTCTAAACGCTGTACAAGGACATTCACCCCATTAATTTGTTGCACCTGTTTAGCTAACTCACCGCTTGCTTGCGAAGCCAATTTATCTTTCAGCTGTTGCAGCTCTTTTTCGGTACGTTTGGTTTTCTCTTGTAACTGTTGAATTTTTTCAACTAAATTACTGCTATCCGCTTTCAGCAACTCGCTACTCTGTGCTAAAACTTGCTGTTGTTGGAAGATAAGATCCAGTGCATTCTCACCCGTTACCGCTTCAACACGGCGAACGCCGGCGGCAACTGCCCCTTCGGAAACAAACTTAAATAAGCCAATTTCACCGGTTTGCTTAACGTGTGTACCGCCACAAAGCTCCATTGAGAAATCGGACATACCGACTACTCGCACTTCATCACCGTATTTCTCGCCGAACAGTGCCATTGCACCTTTCTGTTTCGCCGATTCAATATCCATAATATCAGTGGTAACGTTAATATTTTCACGGATTTTACGGTTAATAATACGCTCAATTTCGTCTAATTGAGCTTTTGAAATCGCTTCCGGTTGAGAAAAATCAAATCTCAAGACACTTTCAGACACTAACGACCCTTTTTGTGCAACGTGATTACCCAGCACCTGACGTAATGCGGCGTGTAACAAGTGAGTCGCACTGTGATTTAAGGTAATAGCGTGACGGCGTGCCGTATCAACTTGCGCTGAAACACTGTCGCCGACCGAAAGTGAGCCGGAGACAAGCTGCCCGATATGCCCAAACACGTGGCCGTATTTTTGTGTGTCGGTTACGTTAAAATGGCAAATTTCCGTGCTGATCTGACCGCTATCGCCGATCTGACCGCCCGATTCACCATAAAATGGCGTTTGATCCAACACGACCACAGCATTTTCGCCGGATTGAATCGTATCAACCGCTTTGCCGTTACTGAATAACGCCACAACTTTTGACTCACACTGCGTAACAGTGTAGCCTTTGAAGAGTGTTTCACCCTCTACTTTGATAACATTGTTGTAATCCGTGCCAAACTGACTGCTTGCCTGTGCTCTGGCACGTTGTGCCTGCATTTCACGTTCAAAACCGGCTTCGTCAATGTTAATCTCACGTTCACGGCATACGTCTGCGGTTAAATCCAGTGGGAAGCCGTAAGTATCATACAGTTTGAATGCCACTTCGCCGGAGAGGGTTTCTCCGTCTAATTTTGCCAACGCCTCTTCCAATAGCGCTAAACCCCGTTCGAGTGTACGAGCAAATTGCTCTTCTTCCGCTTTTAGGGTTTTCTCAATGTGGGCTTGTTTTTCGGTTAAAATCTCACCCGCCTGCCCCATTGCTTTGGCAAGGGTCGGCACTAATTTGTAGAAGAATGCCGATTTTGCCCCTAAAATATTTCCGTGGCGAACGGCACGGCGGATAATACGGCGTAAAACATAGCCCCGCCCTTCGTTAGACGGCACAACGCCATCGGCAATTAAATAAGCACAGGAACGAATATGGTCGGCAATCACCCGCAGGGATTTATTGTCTAAATCCGCCACACTTAGTAATGTCGCCACTTCTTTGATGAGGGTTTGGAAAATATCAATTTCGTAGTTTGAATTAACGTGTTGCAATACGGCACTGATCCGCTCTAATCCCATTCCGGTATCCACGGACGGTTTTGGCAATTTTTCCATTGTGCCGTCCGCTTGACGGTTGAATTGCATAAAAACCACGTTCCAAATTTCGATATAGCGGTCGCCGTCTTCTTCCGCTGATCCCGGCGGGCCGCCCCAAATATGATCGCCGTGATCGTAGAAGATCTCGGTACAAGGCCCACAAGGCCCGGTATCACCCATTTGCCAGAAATTATCAGACGCATAAGGCGCACCTTTGTTATCGCCAATACGGATAATGCGTTCTGCCGGCACACCGACCTGTTTATGCCAAATATCGTAGGCTTCATCATCCGTCTCATAAACCGTTACCCACAATCTTTCCGCCGGTAATCCTAACCAGTTCGCCGAAGTTAAAAACTCCCACGCATACGCAATCGCATCTTGTTTGAAATAATCGCCGAAGCTGAAGTTACCCAACATTTCAAAGAAAGTATGGTGGCGCGCGGTATAACCGACATTTTCGAGATCGTTATGTTTACCGCCTGCACGCACGCAACGTTGAGAACTGGTCGCACGGCTGTAATGGCGTTTGTCCAGCCCTAAAAACACATCTTTGAATTGGTTCATTCCTGCATTGGTGAAAAGCAAGGTCGGATCGTTTTCAGGCACAAGGGAGCTACTCGGCACAATCGTGTGCCCTTTGCTTTGGAAAAATTCTAAGAACGATTGTCTAATTTCGGAAGTTGTTTTCATTCAAGTTACTCTAAATACATAAAAAATTGTGGTACGCTACTGTTAATCGGCTTAACAATAAATCCGGCATATTTTACACACTTTTTTAGATACTTTGTAGAGCCTATTATTTGGCGGCTTTATCTCCTTTGCAAATTTTGTCCGAAAAAAGACCGCTTGCATCTCAGCCGACGCAAACGGTTTCTTACTATTCGTCAATACCGAGCGGTACAACCAGCATATCTACCGACACATTGTTCATCACTTGACGGGTTGAAGACATAAACTTGCTCCAAAAGTCTTGGTGATGACCGGTAACCAAGAGATCGATGTGATATTTATCCACCGCTTCTTCCAAGACTTGACTGAAATCCCCGCTGCCGTTGAGGCGTTCTTCGACTGGGTAATCAATCTTTTCCGCCAAATCGGCTAACGCTTTGCCCGTTTCTTCGGAAACGGAATCTTGCACAGAAGACATATTAATATCAATCAATCCGGTATAGAGGTCGGAAAAATTCACATCAACATGAATAATCGACAGCTTCGCTTGGCATTTTGCTGCTAAACTTGCGCCTTTACGCAATAAAATCAAACTTTCCTCAGAAAGATCAACCGCCACTAAAATATGTTTATACATAATGAACTCCTTAGTCACCTATCTAGGATATTCGGATAGTACCACACTCTTTCCTTAGAAAATTTGAACTACTTCTCAATTTTGAACATTGCCCAAAAGAAAATGCGTAACCACCACAAGCAAGCGGTCGGTTAGCTGATAATTTTTGCAATATTACTCATCGAATAAATCGATTATCTTGATAAATCGCATTGGGAGAACAGCAGCAGATATTTGCACTTCTCGATGATTTCTTGCCCTTTAACGTGGAAAAAGGACGCCTTATGGCGTCCCAATAGCTTACATCATTACTCTTTATGAAAAGTGTAATCGACAAATTTTCAATATTATGTAGCAGTTGCACAAAGTTGTTTTTTTATTCTCTTGTAGGGACACACTGCGTGTGTCCGTATTTTAACCTATTGAAATACTTTGATTTTTATAAAGGACACACGCAGTGTGTCCCTACATTCTGTTAAAATGCATAGTACCGCAAATTTTGCTAAAAACCTCTCAAAACTCACCGCTTACTCACGATGACTGATTTTTTCAAATGCCTCAAAAAAGGTTGGAAAGGTTTTAGCGGTACATTGCGGATCTAGAATTGTTACCGGCGTAGGCGATAGCGCCACCAATGCAAAGCACATTGCCATTCGGTGATCGTTATAGGTTGCAATCTCGGCGTGTTGCAAATCGCCGATATTTGCCGGCGGTGTTACTCGGATAAAATCGTCCCCCTCCTCGACATTCACCCCCAATTTTCGCAACTCGGTCGTCATTGCGTTTAAACGATCGGTCTCTTTGACCCGCCAATTATAAATATTGCGGATCACCGTTTCCCCTTTGGCAAACAGTGCGGCGGTCGCAATCGTCATTGCTGCATCGGGGATATGATTCATATCCATATCAATGCCGTGCAACTCTCCTTGCTCCGCTTGGATAAAATCTTCGCCCCAAGTGATATTCGCCCCCATTTTTGCCAGTACATCCGCAAACAAGCGGTCGCCTTGAATAGAATGTTTACCAATCCCTGTTACTTTCACCTTACCTTTGATCGCACCGGCGGCGAGGAAATAAGAGGCAGATGAAGCGTCCCCCTCGACTAAAAACGTCTTGGGCGAAATATAACGCTGCCCGCCTTTAACGAAAAAGGTCTGGTAATTTTGATGACTGACCGCCACGCCAAAGGCTTTCATCATCGCTAAGGTAATATCTATGTAGGGCTTGGAGACCAACTCGCCGATAATGTGAATCGTCATATCCCCCTCCGCAAGCGGTGCTGCCATTAACAGTGCGGTTAAAAATTGGGAGGAAATCGAGCCGTCAATTTGCACGTTTCCGCCCGTTAAACCGCTATTACGGATTGCAATCGGCGGATAGCCTTCATTTTCCAAATATTGAATATCCGCACCCGCTTGACGTAAGGCATCGACCAAATGCTGAATCGGGCGTTCTTTCATTCTCGGTTCACCGGTTAAGATGACCTCCGCACTGCTCTCGCCTTTCAAACATAATGCGGCGGTTAAAGGCCGCATCGCCGTGCCGGCATTACCTAAAAAGAGCGCCAAGCCGTCTTGTCCCTTAAATGCGCCGCCTAAACCGGCTACCGTGCAAACGGTTTTGTCGTCCGATAGTTGATAATCTACGCCCAACGCTTTCAACGCATTGAGCATATGACGCACGTCATCACTATCCAACAGGTTATGAACCTGTGTTGTGCCTTCGGCTAAAGCCGCCAATAATAACGCACGGTTTGAGAGGCTTTTTGAGCCGGGTAGATTGATTTCTCCCTCGACACGAGAAATCGGTTGTAATGTGATTTTTTCCATTTTTACTCTATTTAAATAAATGAGAATGCGATCCCACACGGTATAATTTAATTTGTTTACGTTGCCTATCTCTTTGATATATCAGTAATAAATCGGGTTTTCCGTGGCACTCAAGATAGCCGATATAATCCCCGATTAGCTTATGCTCTTTATAGTGCGGCGGTAAGGGTTCTCCAGTCATTAAAAGATCAATGACATTTAAGATACACTGTTGAGCCGATTTATCATTGTGATAACGTTTGGCATCCTTTTTAAATTGGTTATGGGTAATAAGTTCAAACATTATTCCCACCCTAAATCGCGTTTAAGCTCCTTACTACTTTGATAATAACTGATATTGTTACCGCTTTCTAATTCATAAATAGCTTGCCAAGTCTCCTCTGTCGGTTCAAGTAATCCGGCTGGTAGTTTTGATGTCAAAGCAATATGTTTTAAGAGCATTTGCACAACTGTCGGGAGATCAAAACCCAGTTGTTTCGCATTCTGTTGAGCTAATTGCTTAATCTGATCATCAACTTCGATGGTTAAATGTGTATTCATTTTCTCTCCTGATTGAATTTGCAACGTTTCAATGTATTTTGACCGCTTGTTAAATTGGCAAACCTAATACACGACGTAAAGCCGCTAAACAACGCTCGTTTTCCGCCGGCAAACCAATGCTGATGCGTAGGTGATTTGGCATTCCATAACCGGCGATCGGGCGGACGATAATGCCCTCCCGCAGCAATGCGTCATAAATCGGCTGTGCCGGTCGGTTAAAATCAATGGTAATAAAATTACCCATTGAGGGAATATAGTTTAGCTGATGCTGTTGGCAAAATGCTTCGTAACGTTGCATTTCTCGGCGGTTATTTTCGGCAACGGCGGCAATAAACTGATCGTCTTGGATCACCGCAACGGCTGCCGCCAACGCAAGACTGTTACAGTTGAACGGCTGACGGACACGGTTCAGTAAATCGGCAATTTCCGCATTTGATACCGCATAGCCAATGCGTAACCCTGCCAAGCCGTAGGCTTTCGATAAGGTACGGCAAATAATCAGATTGGCGTGTTTTTGCAAAAGTCCGAACGAATCGACCCGCTTGCTCGGCTCGGTAAATTCAGTATAGGCTTCGTCCAACACCACAATCACCTGCTCCGGTACTTTGGCAAGAAACTCGGCAATCTGTTGGTGGCTTAAAAATGTGCCGGTCGGATTATTCGGGTTGGCGAGATAGATTAACTTCGTTTTGGGTGTGATCGCCTGCAAAAAGCCGTCTAAATCGTGTCCCCACGTATTTGCCGGAATTTCACGGGCAACCGCATTGATCGCCTTAGTAACCAACGGATAGACAATAAACGCATATTGAGAATAGATAATTTCATCTTCCTCACCGGCAAAGGTGTGGGCGAACAATTCTAACAGATCATTTGAGCCGTTACCGAGAGTGATTTGCGTTGGACTTACCCCAAATTTCTGCGAAATTGCTTGCTTAAGTGCAAAACCGTTAGCGTCAGGATAACGGGTGAGATCGTTAAGTTGAGCCAAAATTGCCTGTTTGGCACTGTCGGGCAAACCAAACGGGTTTTCATTCGATGCCAGCTTGACGATATTTGAAATCCCCAGCTCCCGTTCTAATTCCTCGATCGGCTTGCCCGCTTGATAAGGGGATAACGATTTTACCCCTTCGTTTACGATGTTGATGTATTGCATTTTTCATCCTTATTATAGTCCGATAAAGTGATAGTTAATCATATTTAAACAAAATTGGCTAGCTTACCGAGCGTGTTTTGGTCTATGATCACACTTTAAATTGTGTTAAGGATAGCGATGAAAATATATCAAACGGTTATATGTGCGCTGCTGAGAGGAATTTCCCAAATAATGTTGGTCAATTCGGCATTTGTAGGGTTACTGTTTATACTTGGCTTTAGCTATGGTGCGTGGCAAATCGGGCTTGCGGCACTGATTGGCAGTGGCGTGGGCGGACTATTCGCTTATGTTACCAAGCAAGATCCGAACGAGATTGAGCAAGGGCTATACGGCTATAACTCGGCGTTAAGTGCGATTGCCTTTGTAACGTTCTTCAACACACCTTGGTGGATAGCAATGGTTATTGCCGTTGCTCTCATCACTGTGTTGCTACAACAAGGTTTGCAACCACTGTTTCAGCGAACCAAACTGCCTATTCTCACGTTTCCTTTTATTCTTGCTACTTGGTTAATGTTTATTATTCACCCCTATTTACCGATGGTGGACGGTATTATCTTACATAGTACACCGCAAACCGGCACACTTTTAGATGCCTTCTTTTTACCCTTTAATGAAGTCTTTTTAGCGGCAAATAGAGAAGGCAGCCTTTTAATTTCATTAGGATTACTGATAGGGAATTGGCTTTACTTTTTAGCTGCCGTGATAGCACTAAGCTGTGCTTATTTAATGACGTTAGTATCACCGGAAGCACATTATTTAATTGCGGCAGGCATCTATGGCTTTAATGCGATCTTAATCGGCGTGGCTTTTGCTGCCTTTTTCTCTCTTAGACGCCCGCTTGTTTGGTTGGGGCTTATCATTGCTGCAATGCTTTCCACTTGGGTGATTGTCGGGTTAGATCATCTTTTTGCCCCACTCAATTTACCCTCATTAACATTTCCGTTTGTGGTGATTATCTGGGGCGTGTTTTTAGGGAAACGGCTGTGGAAAGCGAACTAAGTTATTAGAATACAATCACTAACAAGCGGTGAGATCCTGTTAATTTTCGGTATTATGTAGCAAATGCACAAAAATAGACATTTTAACGGAATGTAGGGACACACTGCGTGTGTCCTTTATAAAAATCAAATTATTTCAATCCGGACACACGCAGTGTGTCCCTACAAACGAACAAAAAACAACTTTGTTCAACGGCTACATAATATTGTTAATTTTTGACAGGATCTCACCGCTTGTTTTAAGAGACTACCCTCTGTTTTCCGCCTCAAATTTCCGCATAAACGCAATTAACGCTTCGACCCCTTCAATCGGCATTGCGTTGTAGATAGAAGCACGCATTCCGCCCAGCACTTTATGACCTTTTAAGGCTTGTAGGCCGCAAGCGGTCGCTTCAGCGATAAATTTTGCATTTAACTCGTCATTGTCGGTGGTAAAGGTAACGTTCATTAATGAACGATTGGCTTTGGCGACTTTGTTACGGTAAAACCCGCTTTGATCGAGATATTGATAGAGCAAGCCGGCTTTAGCGATATTCCGCTGCTCTACCGCTTTCACTCCGCCCAATGCTAAAAGATGCTTGAAGACGAGCGAACACAAATACCACGCGAATGTCGGCGGTGTGTTGATCATCGAGTCGCTTTTGCTTTGCACCGCATAATTCCAAATAGACGGCGTCGCAGGGCGGGCATTGCCGATTAAATCTTCACGCACAATAACAATCGTGATCCCCGCCGGTCCCAGATTTTTTTGCGCGCCGGCATAAATTAAACCGAATTTGTTGATGTCGATTTCACGGGAGAGAATATTAGACGACATATCCGCCACTAACGGCGTATCGCCCACGTCCGGAATATCAAAGATCTCTACACCACTAATCGTTTCGTTCGGGCAGTAGTGAACATAGTCGTATTGCGTGGCAATGTCACGCAAATCTAAGGCTTTAACTTGCAGTGTTTCGTCCTGTTCTAAAATATCTATTTCATCAATATCGCCGAACAGACGAGCCTCTTTGGCTGCCGTTGCCGACCAATGTCCGCCGTTAAGGTAGAGCGCTTTGCCCTTTTTATTGAGCAAATTCATTGGGATAGCAGCGAATTGTCCCCTTGCTCCACCTTGGAGAAAGAGAATTTTGTAATTATCGGGAATTGCGTAAAGTTGGCGAAAATCCTGTTCGGCTTGGGTGATCATTTCCATAAACAGTTTGCCACGGTGGCTGACTTCCATCACAGAGGTGTGTTGATCTTGCCAGTTAAGTAACTCTTGTTGAGCTTGCTCTAAAACGGCTTTCGGCATCATTGCCGGGCCGGCACTGAAATTAAATACTTGGGTCATTGTGTTTGTCCTTCCATAACATAGAAAAATTTATTCTAACCAAAAAGGCGGAGCGGTTAAAGACGGCTGTCTGCCATTATGGCTTCGATCTCGGCGATCTCTTTCGGGGCTGCTGAGGTTAAATTTTTATTGCCGTATTCGGTGATGAGCAAATTATCTTCAATCCGCACGCCTATCCCTTTATATTGCGGCGGCACATCGGCATCGCTCGGAATATAAAGCCCCGGCTCAACGGTTAACACCATTCCGATTTGTAACGGACGATCCCGCTCTACGCCGTAATCACCGACATCGTGGACATCTAAGCCGAGCCAATGCCCCAGCCCGTGCATATAGAATTGGCGGTAGGCTTTTTCTTCAATCAGCCTATCAACATCGCCGTTTAAAATGCCCAGACGCACTAATCCTTCCGTCATTATCCGTATGGCACAATCGTTCGCCACTTTAATCGAACTGTTTGGCACTAATAATTTCACTGCCGCTTTCATTGCATCTAATACGAGCTGATAAATTTCCCGTTGTGCCGTATTAAATTTGCCGTTAATCGGAATGGTACGGGTAATATCACCGGCATACATTGCAAATTCCGCACCGGCATCAATCAGCAACAAGTCGCCGTCTTTTAAGATTTGATCGTTCTCGTTATAGTGCAAAATACAGGCATTTTCACCGCTGGCGACAATTTGGTTATAGGAAGCGAACCTTGCCCCGAAACGTGAAAATTCATACTGAATTTCCCCTTCAATCTCCATTTCATAGCGGTTCGGGCGGGTAGTTTTCATCGCCCGCAGATGGGCAAGGGCGGAAATTTGGCACGCTTGTTGTAGGAGTGCCACTTCATTTTCGGATTTGATTAAGCGCATTTCCGACAGGATCGGTCGCCAATCAAGCCGCTGGCAATCTCTATTTTGAGCAAGTGTAAAGGCGGCAGACACTATCTTATCCCCCCATTCTTGCATACCTTCGGCAACATAGCAGGCGGTCAGATTTGCCAATTTTTTTGCAAACACTGTTTCAATATCGGCAATATCAAAGGCTTCATTTATCGCTAATGCCGTTGGTGCATTCTCTACGCCCAGTCGGCGACCGTTCCAGGTTTCCATTAGCGGATCTTTCGGGCGTAAAAACAGCAGACTTCGGCACTGCCCTGCCGTTTTGATGAGCAGCAAAGCGGCTTGCGGTTCGCCAAAACCGGTCAGATACCAAAAATAGCTATCGGGGCGGAACAGATAATCGCAGTCGCTATTACGCCGTTTTTCTGTTTCGGTAAACACAATCAAGGCAGTGTTATCTTGCATTTGCTCAAAAAGACGCTGGCGGCGGGCGCTAAATTCAGCTTGCGGGAGTTTTTGTAGGTAGGTTAAATCCATATCAATGATCCGGTTAAGTGAGAGTGGTGAAATTCTAGCACAATAAATTGACAAATTTCATAGACAAGTTCAGCCGACAACGCCAAAATAGGCTTCTTTACATTGAGGGGATAACAATGACAACAATTGACCAATTTCTTGACGTGGTGGCGAAACTGCGTGATCCGAAAACCGGCTGCCCGTGGGATATCCAACAAACCTTTGACTCAATGCTGCCCTGTTTATTGGAAGAAACCTATGAAGTCGCCGAAGCCATTCACACCAACGATCGCCGTGCATTACGGGAAGAACTCGGCGATTTGCTGTTACAAGTGGTATTTCTTAGCCAATTAGCACAAGAGGAGGGAACATTTAGCTTTTATGACGTACTAAGCGATATTCACGATAAGCTGATTTATCGCCATCCGCACGTGTTCGGCGATAAAACCGCCCAAAGCAGTGAAGAGGCCTTGCAAAACTGGGAAGTACAAAAAGCAAATGAGGCGAAACACCGTGAGCAAGAATCTATTCTTGATGATTTGCCCTTTGCACTCCCTGCGCTCACCCGTGCCTATAAATTGCAAAAACGCTGTGCGAAGGTTGGCTTTGATTGGGATAACCCCACCGATGTTTTAGCCAAAGTGGAAGAAGAGTTGCAGGAAGTCAAAGACGAGTTAGCACAATCGCCGATAGTCTCAGCCAAACTGGCAGAAGAATTGGGCGATTTGCTGTTTGCTACGGTGAATTTATGCCGTCATCACAAACTTGACGCAGAAACCGGCTTACGCAATGCCAATGTAAAATTTGAAAACCGTTTCAGACAAATTGAGAAGATCTTGAAATCACAAGGGAAATCACCGCAGGATTGTACGCTTCAAGAACTTGATTTTCTGTGGAATCAAATAAAAAGTATAGAATAAATTGACAAAATTCGGTAAAGTAGCCGAATGGATTTGCTTATGTAAAGATATCTGAGCAAATGTTTAAAAAACAAACGCAGTGGAATAGGAAAAACAGCTATGCCAAAAATTTTATTAGTTGATGATGATGTTGATCTTACCGAGTTACTTGCCGAATTACTTTCTCTCGAAGGCTTTAAAGTGCATACCGTTCATAACGGTCAAGACGCCCTTGAAGAGCTAAAATTACAAAGCTACGATCTGATTTTACTGGACGTAATGATGCCGGTTCTCAACGGGATTGAAACCCTAAAACAGGTGCGTCAAAAATATAACACGCCGGTGTTAATGTTGAGTGCCAGAGACGATGAAATCGATCGGGTACTGGGCTTAGAGCTGGGGGCGGACGATTACCTGCCAAAACCGTTTAATGATCGTGAATTAGTTGCCCGTATTAAAGCGATTCTACGCCGCACCGTCAATTCAGCCAAACCGCTCAATTTAGATACGCTTCCCGAGAGTGTTTACGAAGATCGCAAATTATTGCAATTTGGCGGTGTGCAACTTCACCCCGGTCGTCAGCAGGCAATGTTTGAGGGGCGGGATTTGGATCTCACCGGCACGGAATTTGCACTATTGCAAATGCTAATGCGTCATCCGGGGCAAATTTTATCCCGTGAATTACTTAGCCTTGAAATTCTCGGCAAACGGCTCACCCCTTACGACCGGGCGATTGATATGCATATTTCTAATCTGCGTAAAAAATTACCGGAACGCAACGATAACCTGCCTTGGTTCAAAACCTTGCGGGGTCGTGGTTATTTGTTAGTTACCGAGCAATAATCGGTTTTGTGTAATCCCTCACAGTTGTGGGGGATTTTTTCATTTAACGGGAAGAACAATGCTAAACAAAATCCGAAACTTAAGAAACTATCTTGCCTACCAAATTTTTCTCTCCTTTATGATTATTATCGCCACAGTATTTGCGATTGCCCTCGTTTTGCCGAATTTTGATGCTCGGGTATTTAATCATATTGAGCTTGGCAAACGTCTCTATTTTGAAGAAGAAAGCCGCTATACCGAAGAGCATTACAACCTTGATGATATTTTCCAGAAGAACTTATCCATCTCCACCCCCAATCAATTTGATATTATTCTCTTAGAACAGGGGTCAAACCGTTTGGTTGGCGTGAACAAGCAACATCTCAATGCACTGCAAGCCTTCATCTACAAAGCGAATAGCCCTGCCGAACCGCTCCAACGCCGTTTTGGTAAATTTGAATTTTACGGCCCGTTTTTCATCAAATCGGATACCCACAACTATTACCAATATTTTGTGCAAAAAGTCAGCCCGCAACGTGATTTTATCAACTATATGTTTGACTCGCCGTGGATGATGATTTTGCTGCTCCTGATCGTCAGCACCCCAATTATGCTCTGGCTCTCCCGCCGTATTGCCAAACCGGTGAAAAAATTACGCCTTAGCGCCAACGCTGTGGCAACCGGCAATTTAACCACCAATCCGCAGCTTGAGCAGGAAGGCATTATGGAACTGCGTCAAGTCGGCAAAAGTTTCAACCAAATGATCACCGCCTTACAGCGATTAACCGGCTACCAACAACGGCTGCTTTCGGATATTTCCCACGAGCTGAAAACACCGCTGACCCGAATGCAACTTGCGCTCTCACTGTTACGCCGCCGCAACGGTGAGTCCAGTGAGATCACACGCATTGAAGGGGAAATTCAAAAGCTCGACACAATGATCCACGATCTGCTGATGCTCTCCCGCAACCAAGCCAACCACCACTTAAAACGGGAAATTTTTCCCATTGCTAAAATTTGGGAAGATGTGTTGGCAGATGCCCAATTTGAACTAGAACAAAATGAATTAACCTTGTTTGTGAGCCAACGTATCGCCCACCCGGAACGCTATTTCATTAACGGCAATGTGGCAATGTTAGCCAGTGCGGTAGAAAATGTGATCCGCAATGCGAAAAAATACACGGCGACAACGGTCAAAGTAACGATTTACCTCGACCAAAAAAATCTCTTTATCACCATTGACGACAACGGTGCCGGCGTACCGGACAGCCAATACACCGAAATTTTCCGCCCGTTTTATCGGGTGGAAGAAGATCGAGCCAGACAAACCGGCGGCACGGGCTTAGGCTTGGCAATCGTTGCCAATGCTATCCAACAACATCGGGGCACGGTGTCCGCTGAAAAGAGCGAAGTGGGCGGTTTGAAGGTTAAAATTCAACTGCCGCTTTGGTTAGAATAATGCTTGCAAGCGGTCGGTTTTGTTTGTTTTTTTGCAAAACCGACCGCTTGTTGAACCAACCTTGCCCGTATCTGTCCATCATTCACCCATTTTAATTTTCTCGGAAATAATGAAACTGATTGAAATTTCACAACTGAATAAATGGGTCGGCAGTGCCGAATCGCCGATCCACATTCTCAAAAATATCCGTTTAACCATCGAAAAAGGGGATTTTGTTGCGATTATCGGCGCATCGGGTTCGGGGAAATCGACCTTGATGAATATTCTCGGCTGCCTCGATACCGCCTCGGACGGCTCTTATAAAATCAACGGCACAGAAACGCAACAGCTCTCCGGCAATCAACTTTCCCAACTACGCCGCCAACAATTTGGCTTTATTTTCCAACGCTACAATCTGTTATCCAGCCTCACAGCGTTAGAGAATGTCGCCCTACCGGCGATTTATGCCGGTGTTGAAAAACACAAGCGGTTAGAAAAAGCAAAAATTTTACTGGAAAAACTAGGGCTGGGCGACAAACTGCATCACAAGCCGAACCAACTTTCCGGCGGGCAACAACAGCGGGTCAGCATTGCACGGGCGTTGATGAACGGCGGAGATATTATCCTTGCCGATGAACCGACAGGGGCGTTAGATTCCCACAGCGGCGAAACAGTAATGGCGATCTTACAAAGCCTGCACCAAGAGGGGCATACCTTAATTTTGGTAACTCACGATCCGAATATTGCCGCCCACGCACAACGGGTCATTGAAATTAAAGACGGCGAAATTTTGCGGGACGAACGGCAAAAACCGTTAAACACGCCGCCTGCGACTGCTGACGCACCACACCGTTCACCACGGCTTTGGGATCAACTATACGAATCTTTTAAAATGGCGACCAGTGCGATTATGGCGCATAAGTTGCGTGCCTTGCTGACAATGTTGGGCATTATCATCGGCATAGCGTCCGTCATTTCGGTAGTGGCGTTGGGAAAAGGATCTCAACAGCAGATCTTATCGAATATCAATAGCTTAGGGACAAATACAATGAGTGTTTTTAACGGCACGGGCTTTGGTGATCGGCGGGCGAATTTAACCAAAAATCTCACTATCGGCGATGTCTCGGCGCTCGCCCAACAGCGTTATATCGAAAGCGTTACCCCAAACAGTATGCACAGCGGCACTATTATTACCGGCAATACCGCTGTTACCGGTCAAATCAACGGCGTAGGCGAACAGTATTTTGATGTACGGGGAATTAAATTACGGGACGGGCGATTGTTTAATCCGGACGAAGTACACAGGGCGGCACAGGTGATCGTGATCGACCCGAATACACAAAAAAGCCTTCAGCTCAACCAACCAATCGGCAAGCAAATTTTAATTGATAAGAAGCCCCTTGAGATCATCGGCGTAGCAGAACAGGCAAATAATCCGTCCAGTAACCTCAATCTTTGGACGCCCTACACCACGTTAATGCAACGTATTTCAGGGGCAAAAAACATTGATTCCATTACCGTTAAAATCCGGGATAATGTGGAAAGCCAAACCGCCGAAAAAAGTCTGACGGATTTTCTCACCTATCGCCACGGCAAAAAAGATTTCTTCGTGATGAACACCGACACGATTAAGCAAACCATTGAAAGCACGACCAACACAATGACCCTGCTGATTTCGTCCATTGCCTTGATTTCATTGATAGTCGGCGGCATTGGCGTGATGAACATAATGTTGGTGTCTGTTACCGAACACACCAAAGAAATCGGAGTGAGAATGGCGATCGGCGCAAAACAGGGGAATATCCTGCAACAATTTCTTATTGAAGCGATGTTGATCTGCCTATTGGGCGGGGTCATCGGCATTCTGCTCGCCGTTGGCGTTATCCTCGCCTTTAACATATTGGGAACGGACTTTAAAATGGTACTCTCCGGTTCGTCCGTCATAATCGCCGTCCTCTGCTCTACCCTTATCGGCATTGTATTCGGCTATATTCCCGCCCGCAACGCCTCCCGCCTCAACCCGATTACCGCACTGGCGCAGGAATAGTATTGCAACATAAAAGGACACATTGCGTGTCCTTTTTTCATCTAAAGTATAACTTCGTAGCTCAAAAATCGCTGCATAAAACGGATAATCTCCGGCGTGAAATAATGACGAACTTTCGCCTTATTTTCCGGCGTATAGCTCAAATATTGGTAGCGGTAAGCAATACCATAGTTAATTGCCACAATACGCTGTAAATCCGTCAGCATTTGTTCGTTCACCTGCGCGGCACGCTGTTTTTCATAGAAACTAATGAATAATTGGCTCACTTCAAACAGATTGATTAACTTGGCAATATCGTTTTTCGTGGTCGTCAGACTGTGTGGACGTAGGCGATAATGGTAAAAGACCCGTCCGACTTCAATCACGGTTTTTTCCGGCTCGCAGGTCAGCACTTCCGTCATAAACACGGCATCTTCACCGATTTTTATATCTTCTCGAAACTGCAAACCGTGCCGGCGTAAAAACTCGGTATTAAAAAAGCCAAAGCAGCAACTTGGCAGCCAATCTCGGCTGAGCATATCGTGCAAATGGCGATAGCCCGTCATTATTTCATATTGATTGTTGCCAATATTTTTTGATTCAAACGGGCGAACATAAGGCACTCGCCCCGATCCGTCCTCATAGCTATAAGAAGCCGTCCCTTTAAGTAAAACGGCATTATGCTGATCGGCAATCTCCACCATTTTGTCAAGGTGAGGCTCGACAATCCAATCGTCCGAATCAACAAAATAGACATAACGCCCCTTTGCCAGTTTCAGCCCGGCATTGCGTGCCGCAGAAATGCCCTGATTTTTCTGATTCAGCACAGAAATGCACGCATAACGGGCAAAATAATCTTGTGCCACTGCCAGACTATTATCCGTTGAACCGTCATTGATAATAATGATCTCTTTACTCACCGTTTGGGCAAGCAGGCTGTCTAAGCAAGCAGCAAGGTATTTTTCGACGTTGTAAACAGGAACAATAAAACTTATACTCAATTGATTGATTGATTGATTGATTGATTGATTGATTGATTGATTGATTGATTGATTGATTGGCATCATTATCTTTTCCCATTCCTCTGTACTCAATACCTAATTTTATACCGATACAAGCGGTCGGCTTGTGGCATTTCTTAGCTAATTTGTATGATTCAAGTGTGTGTAACATATACTTTGTAAAAAACGCTAGAACCGAACCGACCGCTTGTGTATTAGAGTTGATCGCCCAAGGTGGCAACCATTACCGCTTTAATAGTATGCATTCGGTTTTCCGCTTCGTCAAACACAATTGAAGCCGGTGACTCAAACACCTCATCCGTAACTTCCAAACCGTTCATTCCGTATTTAGCAGCAATCTCTTTGCCGACCAGAGTTTGATCATCGTGGAATGCCGGTAGGCAGTGCAGGAATTTAACCTGCGGATTACCCGTTGCTTTCAGCAATGCCGTATTCACTTGGTAGGGCTTCATCAATTTAATCCGCTCTTCCCACGCTGATTCCGGCTCGCCCATTGACACCCACACATCTGTGTAGATGAAATCGACATCTTTAACACCGGCGGCAACCTCTTCGATACAGGTAATTTTCGCCCCCGTTTGCGCTGCCATATCCGCAACTTCGTCTAATAAGGCTTGCTCCGGAAAAAATTGTTTTGGCGCAACCAAGCGTAAATCAATGCCCATCAATGCCGCCCCTTCCACAAAAGAATTGCCCATATTGTTGCGGGCATCGCCTAGATAAGAGAGTTTCATTTGGTTGAGCGGTTTATCGCAATGCTCTTGCATTGTCAAAAAATCGGCTAAAATTTGGGTCGGGTGAAATTCATCGGTTAAACCGTTCCATACCGGCACGCCCGCATAGTCGGCAAGGGTTTGCACCAGCGCTTGCCCGTAGCCCCGATATTGAATGCCGTCATACATTCTGCCCAATACCCGTGCCGTATCTTTCATTGATTCTTTATGCCCGATTTGCGAGCCGCTCGGCCCGATATAGCTCACATTCGCCCCTTGGTCAAACGCCCCCACTTCAAAGGCGCAGCGGGTACGGGTCGAGGTTTTTTCAAAAATTAACGCAATGTTTTTGCCTTTCATTGTCTGTTTTTCCGTTCCCGCTTTTTTGTCGGCTTTAAGTTTGGCGGATAACGCAAGCAAATAGTGAATTTCGGCAGGGGTGAAATCCATTAGGCGTAAAAAATGGCGATTTTTTAGATTTGGCACTGACATAATGACCTCATTTAATGAATTTAGATGGGAAATAACCTAAGATTCTACTCAAAATACGGCATTTGTGGTATCTTTTCCGCACTTTATTCTGTCGCACGCGGTCAGATTTTTTCCTTTTTTTGCAAATTGAGGCTTGATTATGTCAAAACACCTTACAGAACAACGGTTTATCGATTTTCCCATTCACGATAACGTCCTTGCTGCCCTCGACAGTAAAGGGTTTGAATTCTGTACGCCTATTCAAGCTAAAACCCTGCCCTACACTTTGGCAGGACAAGATATTGCCGGACAAGCACAAACCGGCACGGGCAAAACGCTGGCATTTTTAGTTGCCACTTTTCACCATTTGCTCAGCCAAGATATTCAAACCAAAGCTAATCAACCTCGCGCCTTAATTCTTGCCCCAACCCGTGAACTTGCCGTGCAAATTGCCTCCGACTCGGATATTCTCACCCGCCATACCGGCTTAAAATTGGCGCTGGCTTATGGGGGGGACGGTTACGAAAAACAACTGCAAGCGATTGAAAAAGGCGTGGATATTTTAGTCGGCACAACCGGCCGGGTAATTGATTATGTCAAACAAAATATTATTGATTTAACCCGTATTCAAGTGGTGGTGTTGGACGAGGCAGACAGAATGTTCGACCTCGGTTTTATCAAAGATATTCGCTATTTAATGCGTAAATGTCCGAAACCGGAAAACCGTCTCACAATGCTGTTCTCTGCCACGCTCTCGCACCGTGTGCGTGAATTGGCGTTTGAAGATATGCACAACGCCGAGTATATTGAGATCGAACCGTTACAACGTACCGGACATCGGATTAAAGAGGAACTGTTCTACCCTTCCAATCAGGACAAAATGGCACTGCTGCTCACCTTAATTGAGGAAGAGTGGCCGGATCGCTGTATCGTATTCGCCAATACGAAGCATAAATGCGAAGAAATTTGGGGCTATTTAAGTGCGGACGGGCATCGGGTCGGGTTACTGACCGGCGATATTCCGCAGAAAAAACGATTAGCTCTGCTGGACAGTTTCACCCAAGGGAATTTGGATATTCTGGTAGCAACCGATGTGGCGGCTCGTGGCTTGCACATTGCCGATGTTACCCACGTTTTTAACTATGATTTGCCCGATGATCGTGAAGATTACGTTCACCGTATCGGGCGTACCGGACGAGCCGGCGAAAGCGGGCATTCTATCAGCTTTGCCTGCGAACGTTACGCGATCAACCTGCCGGCAATTGAAGAATATATCGGACATCTCATTCCGGTCAGCCAATACGATAGTGCCTCGCTGCTGAATTTGCCAAAGCCAAACCGTATCGGTGCAAAAATGCGAACACCGCAAGCGAATAAACGCCGTTAATCTTTTAATCACTTCGGGGACGTTACAAAACGTCCCCAACCATTTAGGAATACAATGAAATTAACTTATCTCTGCGGGCTGCTTGCCTGCGCTATCGGGCTAACGAGCTGTGTAACGACACAGCAACAAGGGGTTGGGGTCGCAAAAGGACACTCACCCGTAGCCACAAATCTTCACCATAAACGGATCAATACGACTGAGTGCAACGATGCGGACGATTGGTATTTAGACGGCTACCGTGTCGGCAAATCATTTGCCCCGCAAAAAACAGAAATGTTTCAACAACGTGTCAATTATTGTCGCTATACTGCCAATAAATTACCCAACGTATTTAAACGCAACTGGGAAAAAGGCTATGCTATCGGCAACAAAGGGGCAGTAACCGCTCAGCTCAAACCGAAAAAACGCCGTTAATTTGAGAAAAACACCCACATTCGACCGCTTCAAGCTAAGGAGAACACAAATGAGCTACACTATCGCACAAACCCATTCAGGCACACCGCTATCCCTGACGGCAAAAATGGCAAACCGGCACGGCTTAATTGCCGGTGCAACGGGTACGGGAAAAACCGTTACCCTACGCAAAATGGCGGAAACATTCAGCAATGACGGTGTACCGGTTTTTTTAGTTGATGTGAAAGGTGATCTTTCCGGCTTGGTGCAAGCGGGTAGTTTTCAAGGCAAAATTGCAGAACGGATTGAGCAGTTCGGCTTAGGTGGTAAGGCCTATTTGGACGGTTTTCCCGTCTCTTTCTGGGATGTCTTCGGCGAAACGGGCATTCCGCTACGCACCACGATTTCGGAAATGGGGCCAATGCTACTCGCCCGCCTGCTGAATTTAAACGATACCCAAGAAGGGTTGCTTAACCTCGTTTTCCGCGTCGCCGATGATAAAGGCTTACTGCTTATTGATCTGAAAGATCTGCGTGCAATGCTCAAATTCGTCGCAGAAAACGCCAAAACCTTTCAAGTGGAATATGGCAACGTCTCTGCTGCAAGTGTCGGGGCAATTCAACGAGCATTGCTCGCACTCGAAAACGAAGGGGTGACCAATTTGTTCGGCGAACCCGCATTAGATCTGCACGATTGGTTTCAAACCCGTAACGGACGAGGTGTGATCAACATTCTCAACTCGGAAAAATTGATCAACTCCCCAAGAATGTACGGTGCGTTTTTACTCTGGTTTATGGCGGAATTATTTGAACAATTACCGGAAGTCGGCGATCCGGATAAACCGAAATTCGTCCTGTTTTTTGATGAAGCTCACCTCTTATTTGACGGCGCACCGAAAGTTTTAGTCGATAAAATCGAGCAAGTCGTACGGCTGATTCGTTCAAAAGGCGTAGGGGTCTATTTTGTTACCCAAAACCCGCTGGATCTGCCGGAATCCGTACTAAGTCAGCTAGGTAACCGTATTCAACACGCCTTACGGGCATTTACCCCGAAAGATCAAAAAGCGGTTAAATCCGCAGCGGAAACTTTCCGTGCCAATCCCTCGGTAAATGTGGTAGAAGCGATTACCCAACTAGGGGTCGGCGAGGCGTTAATTTCCGTCTTAGACGAAAAAGGAATGCCGACACCGGTGGAAATTGCCTACATTTACCCGCCGCAAAGCCAGCTCAAACCGATTAGCGAGGCAGAACGTCTTAACCTCGTCAAACAGGACGATCTTTATCTGCATTACAGCCAATATGTCGATAATGAATCCGCCTTTGAAGTGCTAAATGCCCAAACTCACGCAGCGCAACAAGCCGCCGAAGAAGAAAAAGCACAAGATAACGGCTTCTTAGGCGGAATGTTAGCCTCTATTTTCGGCACGAAGAAAAAAAGCGAACAAAGCGTTGCCGAACAACTGGTCGGCAGCGTTGCTCAATCGGTCGGCAGAAACCTCCGTAACCAAGTTACCAAACAAATTATGCGCGGTATTTTAGGGGCGATTAGTAAGAAATAGCGTATCTGTCTTTATAAAAAGAGGGTGGAGATCATCTACTCTACCCTCACATCTACCCTATTTAAAATGAACGTCCCACCAAATTTGAACTATTCTTCAAACCAAAAACCTTGCAGCAATTCATTTAAAAATAATTTGCCGTGTTGGGTGATTTGCCAATAGTCTGCGGTTTCAGTCAGGTAATTTTGGGTTAAAGCCCAATCGATTGTCGGGCGGACAATATTGTCGTTCAGTCCGGTATAAGCCTCAAATTCGGCTTTTGGGGTGGCTTCCAGCAATCGAAAACGGTTCATAAAAAATTCAAACGGGCGATCCGCTAGGGTAATTTCGTGCTGTTGATAGCGGTATTCCCCCCGCATATAGCCTTTCGGGTGCTTGGTTTTGCTAAATCGGTAGATTTCGCCCGTCGGGTAGCTGATTTTGCCGTGCGCACCGCAGCCAATGGCAAGATAATCGCCAAACCGCCAGTAGTTTAAATTGTGTCGGCATTGGTAGCCTGCCTTAGCATAAGCAGAGGTTTCATACTGCTGATAGCCGGCTTGAATGAGACGTTGATGCCCTTGCTCGAAAATATCCCACAACGCATCGTCATCGGGCAAGGTCGGCTGGCGATAGTAGAACATTGTGTTCGGTTCAATGGTGAGTTGATACCAAGAGAGATGCGGCGGTTGGAGGGCAATCGCCTGTTCCAAATCTGCTAAGGCTTGTGCGACACTTTGATTCGGCAAGCCGTGCATCAAATCCAGATTGAAACTCTTCAGCCCAAATTTTGCGGCATTTTGAGCAAATCCGACCGCTTGTATCGCTTCATTTCGATCGTGAATACGCCCTAATTTGAGCAATTTTTCCGGCTCGAAACTTTGAATGCCCATTGAGATCCGGTTAATGCCCGCTTGGGCATAGCCGATAAACCGTTCTGCTTCCGCCGTACCCGGATTGGCTTCAAGGGTAATTTCGATCTGGTCGGCAAACCCAATCCGTTGTCGGATAGCGGTGAGTAATCGGTGAATGCCGTCCGCTGAAAACAAACTTGGTGTGCCGCCACCGATAAAAATCGAGTGAATCGGGCGATCAGCAATCGCGGTGCGGTATAAACGAAGATCCTGATCTAAATCCGCCAATAAATGCGTAATATAGTCGGCTTCGGGAATGTCGCCTTTTTGTGCGTGCGAATTAAAATCGCAATAAGGGCATTTCTGCACGCACCAAGGGATATGAATATAGAGGCTTAAAGGGGGTAACGTCAGTTTCACAGTTGTGTTTCGGGCTATTTTTCAGCCATTTTCATAAAGAGTTCTTCAAGTCGGTTGGATTTATTACGCAGACTCAGCACTTCAACCTGTTGGGCGGAGAGCTGTTGAAAGAGCCGATTCAGCCCTTGCTTGCGTTTAACCTCCACTTCAAAGGTGGTATCATCCAACCATTTAAACGGATAATCCTGAATGGCAAGCGGTCGGTTTTCGGCTAAATCCAGCAAAAAGGTTTCCGTCTCCAGCTTGGCTAATAGGGCTTTCATTGAGGTATTTTCAATTAAGCGCCCCTGCTGAATGATGCCGATATTGCGGCACAGGGTTTCGGCTTCCTCAAGATAATGGGTGGTTAAAATAATGGTCGTGCCTTGTTGGTTCAGCTCCCGCAGAAAATCCCACAAGCTGCGGCGTAGCTCAATATCTACGCCGGCTGTCGGTTCGTCTAAAATCAACAATTTGGGATTGTGCATCAATGCTCTGGCAATCATTACCCGCCGTTTCATTCCGCCGGAGAGTTCACGGGTAAAATGATGGCGTTTTTCCCACAAATCCAAGCGTTTCAGCCAGTATGCTGCCCGTTCTTGCGCAACGTGGTAAGGTACGCCGTAAAAACCCGCTTGCTGAAGCAAAATATCAAGTACTTTTTCAAATTGATTGAAGTTAAATTCCTGCGGTACAAGCCCGATTTGCTGTTTTAATTGCGTTTTTTGCTGATCCAAATCGTAGCCGAATACGCTCACTGTGCCGCTGGTTTTATTGATTAACGAGCTGATGATGCCGATAGTGGTCGATTTACCTGCACCGTTATGCCCCAGCAGTGCATAAAAATCGCCCTGCTCAACGCTCAAATCTATGCCGTTCACCGCTGTAACGCCTGTGGCATATTGTTTTACTAACTGTTTGATTTCTAAGGCTTTCATTATTCTGCTACCGCTCTAATGGTGGATTCGTCAAGATCGGCTGAAAAAGTCTCACGCAGCAGTGCCAACTTGTTATCTGCCAATAACGCTTCCTTTGCCTCAAGGGTTAATTTTGCAAATAACACACGGCGAAGTTCAAGGGGAGTATGATGTTCACTGCTCTCCCCAATGTGCATTTCGTAGTCCAACCCTTGTTCTTTCAAGGCTTCGCTCAAATTATGGCGGGATTCTTCACTGTCTAGGTGGGTCATTTCGGGCTTTAATACCAACGTCAGCCGATTGCCCGTTCTTTCCGCCAAATAGCTGTTGAGGGCGAGTTGTCGAGAAAATCCGCCCAATTTGAGCTCGTTGGCAATGCGACTCCATTCATCTTGTTCACACGCCAGCTCAATGGTTTTGCGTACTAATTCAGGGGTGCGTTCCTGCAAAATCGCTTGTTTAATTTCGGAGGGTTTAATATTTTCTTGCTGCTGACTTTCCAGCTCCGGATTCAGCCACGTCCAGCGATAATCTTCATCGTTTATCGGCTGCGTCTGCTGAACCGGCTGTATCGGCGATTTGGTTTGCTTCTGATAGACTTTATCCCGAGTCGTGGTCAGTTCGGCAAAACTTTGCGAAAGCGTTGTTTTTCCTTTTGGAACAGCACTTTTCGGCACAATCGGCTTCGCTAACTCAGACTTTTTTTTTTCGTTGTCTTGGCTTTTCGATTTTAGTGCATTACGAGCCTGCAACGCTTGCAGTGCCGGCGAGGCAGACGGTATGTCTGTGGCGTGCGTGGTTTTGCAAGCGGTCGGTTGCACCGGATTATTTGCATTATCTGTAGCAGAACTCACCGCTTGCGCAGGCATTTGAGGCGGCATTGCTTTACGTTGCTGCTCCAATGCTTCACGCATTCGGCTTAAACCGCTCGGTTGCGGTGCAGACTGAACCGGCGTTGGCACGGGCATTGATTCCGGTGAAGTAATATGTTTTGGGTGGAATGCAAGAGCTCTTAATACCGTCATCTCCACGCCGCTGCGTTGTTCGGGGGCGAGGGGTAATTCCTTTTTCCCCGTCAGCATTAGTTGATAGAAAAATTGCACATCTTCCGGCGGCATTTGGCGGGCGAGAAAGTGCAACGTCGTTTCCTGTTCGTGATCGTGGGATAAGAGTTGCAACATTGCAATTTGGTGGAGCGTCTCTGCAATATCATTGAGTAATTGCTGCCAGTCCACGCCCTTTTGCGCCACGTGTTGAATCACCTGCATTGCCTTTTCACCGTCCGCATTGGCAATCGCTTGCACTAATTCAAGCGGCTGATGGTCGTCAATTAAGCCGAGCATTTGGCTCACCACCTCTAACGTAATATGAGCATTACTGGTGGCAATCGCTTGATCGGTCAGGCTTAACGCATCTCGAATACTGCCTTGTGCCGCTTTGGCTAATTTTGCCAAGGCGGGTAATTCATAGGCAATCTGTTCTTGGTTTAGTACATACTCAAGATGATCTTGAATTTGCTGTGGACTTAATGCCCGCAGGTGAAATTGCAGGCAGCGGGATAAAATCGTAATCGGCAGCTTTTGCGGGTCGGTGGTCGCCAGCAAGAATTTGACATACTCCGGCGGTTCTTCCAATGTTTTAAGCAGGGCATTAAAGCTATGGCGGGAAAGCATATGCACTTCGTCAATCAGATAGACCTTAAAACGCCCGACTGTCGGCTTATATTGCACATTGTCAAGCAATTCTCGGGTATCTTCCACTTTGGTGCGAGAGGCGGCATCAATTTCAATCAAATCAATAAAGCGCCCTTCCTCAATCGCTTTACAGTTGGCACATTGACCGCACGGATCGGCGGTAATGCCTGTTTCACAGTTCAAGCCTTTGGCAAAGAGGCGGGCAATCGAGGTTTTACCGACCCCTCTCGTGCCGGAAAATAAGTAGGCGTGATGCAGGCGGTTCTCTCTCAAGCCGTTTTCAAGGGCGGATAAAACGTGCTGCTGCCCAACCACGTCGGCAAAACGTTGTGGTCGCCATTTGCGTGCCAGAACCTGATAACTCATTGTCAATACCCTAAACTGTTACCCGCAAGCCACGGGCGGATTAGTGCCCGTCAAACTCGACTAAGCTGAAAGATGTGATGCCCTGCTGCGCAAGGCGCTCCGCCCCTTTTAATGCCGGCAATTCAATCACAAATGCGGCATTTTCAACCGTGCCACCTAATCGGCGAATCAATTTTACCGTGGCTTCAACCGTACCGCCGGTTGCCAATAAATCGTCAATAATCAAGATATTATCGCCCGCTTGAACGGAATCGCAATGAATTTCCAGCGTATCTTCGCCATATTCTAGCTCATAGCTTTGCGAAATGGTTTGGCGGGGTAATTTGTTCGGTTTACGCACCAACACAAACGGTACGCCTAACGCCAATGCCACCGGTGCGCCAAAAATAAAGCCTCTCGACTCCGTACCAACAATTTTGGTGATGCCCTTCTCTTTAAATTGGGCAACAATCGCATCAACACAGGCTTGAAACGCACTCGGCACTTCAAGTAGCGAGGTAATATCACGGAAAATAATGCCGGCTTTCGGGTAGTCGGGGATCGATTTAATCGCAGATTTGATTAACTCAAGGGATTGGCTCATTTTTAAACCTTTATAAATTCAGAAAAATAACCGCAAGAATTTAGCAAAAATGGCAAGAATTACAAGGAAAAATTGACAACACGCGGTGCGTTATGGCGAAAAATTAGCAATTTTGTGTTGCTATCGCCCGAACTTACAACACCTGTCGTTTGGGCTGCATAATGCCAAAAATACGGCGTTATGTAGCAAATGCACAAAAATAGACATTTTAACAGAATGTAGGGACACACTGCGTGTGTCCCTACAACCTAACAAAAAACAACTTTGTGCAACTGCTACATAATATTGCAAAAATACGCCAAATCTCACCGCTTGTTCAAGGATTATAACCGCACCTCAAACCGTTTCGGTACAATAAAAATTGCCGGCAGGGCAAACACAACCATTAGCCAAAAGCTCATTGTCGGCGAGGATTGATACACAATACCGGCGATAAAGGTAAACAACGCCATTACTACACAACTTGCCAAGCCGAAATAGAGTGCTTGCAGTTTGGCTATCTGTTCGACCGGTTGGGCGGAAATATAGCGGATCATCGCATAATGCCCCATTCCGTAAGTCAGCGCGTGCAACAGTTGCATCCCCGCCAAAATCGCAAAGTCCGTCGTACTTGCCAATAACGTCCAGCGGAGCATTGACGCCAAAGCAGAGATCACAATCAGATGCTGAATTTTCCACGCTTTAAACGCTTTTTTCGAGAAGAAAAAGAACACAATTTCGGCACTCACCGCCAAGCCCCACAATAAGCTCGCCTGTTGGGTGGTAATGTCTGCCGATTGCCAATAGATTGTGCTGTACGCATAGTAGGCGGCGTGAGAGGCTTGAATCAGCGACATCGCCGCCAGCATTTTAAAGGTGGTCGGCTGTTTAAGCAGTTGCCAATAGCTTGAGGTGTTGCGAGCCGCTTCGGTGGTCGGTTTATCGGCAAAGGATAGCCGAGGATTAACACTGATGCCCAACCCTAACATTACCAACCAGCCAATAATAATGCCGATAATCGCACTTTCCCCCAGCCAGCCGATAAAATAACCGGTACTGACCGAGCCGACCACAAATGCAATCGAGCCGAACAAGCGGCTTTTGCCGTAATCCAAGCCGATCTGCTGTTGCCAAGTCGAAGCGATCGTATCGCCAATCGGCATTGCCCCGCCGTTAAAAATATGGAACAACGCAATCGCCGGCAGTAATAACCAAATTGAGCCTGCAGAGCCGATGACGGCAAATAGCACGGCAATACTTGCCCAAGTTAAAAAACGGTTAAGGGGGATCAACTGGCGGGGCTGACGCACCCATTTTGAGAAAATCATTCCGCCGGTAAAACGAAACAGATAGCCCAACGCAATGATTAAGCCGATCAATTCCGTATCATAGCCGTGATAGTTTAACCAAACGGGTAAAAACGGCAGCAATACCCCATAGGCACAATAAAAGCCGAAAAAATTAAATGATGACCACTGAAACGGGCTAGGCTTAATCATAGTGATTTTTCCATTTCTTCGGCACGTTTAATTGCCGCATTCATTGCCTCATCAACCGTTTGGTCTAGCCGATGTTGCTCAAATACCGCTAATGCCTGTGCCGTTGTGCCGCCTTTCGAGGTAACATTCTCCCGCAAAGTTGCCAGAGAGAGTTCGGGGTTAGCCGCCACCATTTTTGCCGCACCGATTGCCACCGACTGCACTAAAACGCGGGCATCTTGTTCGCTAAAGCCCATTTTAACCGCCGATTGCTGCATCGCTTCCATAAATTTAAAGAAATAGGCAGGGCTAGAACCGGTAATAGCAATGATTTGGTTGAGCTGACTTTCCGTTTCTACCCAATAACACTGTCCCACCGCCGACAGTAGCTGCTCGGCAAACTGGCAAGCGGTCGGTTCAACGGTTTTTTTTGCAAATAAGCCGGACATTCCCTCGCCGATCAGTGAGGGCGTATTCGGCATTGTGCGTACAATATTACGAGCGCTCGGCAAAAGCTGTTCAAGCCGTGCCACCGCAATGCCTGCCGCCACTGAAATCACCCATTTATCCGCAAAATCCACCTCGGCAAATTCCGCACAAACCTCCGCCATCATTTGCGGCTTCACCGCCAATATCACAACGTCCGCCCGTTCAACTGCTTCCCGATTGGTTAAATCAACCTGCAACCCCATTTTGCGTAGTTGCTCACGGCGGGCTTGATTGCTTTTGTTGCAGGCGATAATGTTTGCCGCCAGATAACCGCTTTTCACCAAACCGGCAATAATCGCAAACGCCATATTGCCCGCCCCAATAAAAGCTATCGTTTTTTGGTTCATTTTTCTCTCCTTTTGTAAATGATCTGATTAGCGTAAAATAGAGCTATTTTACGCTATCGCAACAGGATTGATAAATGTTTTGGTTTAAAAATGTAATGATTTACCGCTTAACCACCGAGTTAGTGCTTGACAGCCAGACCTTAGAGGCGCAGTTGCAACAAACTAAATTCAGCCCTTGTCAGCAAAGTGATATGAGTAAGTTCGGCTGGTCAAGCCCTTTGCCAACCAGCGAGCTGCTCCATTTCTCGCAAGGTAAACAGTTTCTGCTGCTCTCCCATAAAGAAGATAAATTGCTGCCGGCGCAGGTCGTAAAAAAAGAGACGGAAAACCGCATTGCAACACTGGAGCAAAAAGAGCAACGTGCGTTGAAAAAAACCGAAAAACAGGCGATTAAAGATGACGTCATAGCAACCTTGCTTCCCCGTGCGTTCAGTAAACATCAATTTACGCCGATTTGGCTTGATCTCGATCGTCAAGTTGTCTATGTTGATGCCGGTTCGGCAAAACGGGCGGAAGATACCCTAGCACTATTACGGAAAACCCTCAACTCATTACCGGTTGTACCGCTTTCATTTAATCTTTCACCAAGTGAAATAATGACAAACTGGGTGGCAAAAGGGCATACACCGAGTTGGCTCACCTTGTTGGAAGAAGCGGAATTAAAATCCTTTGAAACAGACAGTGTAATCCGCTGTAAACGACAAGATTTGGAAAGTGAAGAAATTACCCAACATTTGCAAGCGGGTAAATTCATCACCAAACTTGCAATGGAATGGGAGAGCCATTTTACATTTGTACTGAACGAAGATGCGACCCTTAGCCGTATCAAATTTGCCGATGAAGTACGGGAGAAAAATGACGATATTCTCAAAGAAGATATTGCCCAACGCTTTGATGCCGATTTTCTGCTGCTAACCGAAGAACTCCGCCTATTTACCCAAAAACTCACCGATGAATTTGGCGGCATTAAAGAGCGAATTTAAGATGCACATTTATTTAGTCGGCGGAGCGGTGCGAGATGCATTGCTTGGTTTACCTGTCAAAGATCGGGATTGGTTAATCGTGGGCAGTACCCCTGAAAAGCTGTTAGCACAGGGCTATCAGCAGGTAGGCAATGATTTTCCCGTTTTTCTCCACCCTCGTACAAAAGAGGAATATGCTCTCGCCCGCACCGAGCGCAAAAACGGTACAGGCTATTGCGGATTTATATGCGATTTTTCCCCCGATGTCAGCCTTGAGCAAGATTTGATCCGCCGTGATTTGACGATTAACGCCTTGGCTCAGGATCAAGACGGTACGGTTCACGATTTTTATGGCGGGATAGCGGATTTGGAAAACCGCATACTTCGCCACATTTCCCCTGCCTTTGCCGAAGATCCGTTGCGTGTCTTACGGGTTGCCCGTTTCGCCGCTCGCTATCACGCATTAGGCTTTCGGATTGCGCCGGAAACGGTAAATTTAATGGCGGAAATGACCGCTTGCGGTGAACTAAACCATTTAACCGCCGAACGAGTATGGTTGGAAACCCAAAAAGCCTTTGCGACACCAAGCCCGCAAATCTACTTTGAGGTGCTACGTCAAGTCGGTGCATTAGCAGTGCTTTTCCCCGAAGTCGATGCGCTATTCGGCGTACCTCAACCGGAACAACACCACCCCGAAATCGACAGCGGCATTCACACCTTAATGGTGATCGAACAGGCAAACTCATTGGCAACCCAAGCCACCGATCCTGACAGCATACTGTTTGCCGCCCTTTGCCACGATTTAGGCAAGGCATTAACGCCGAAGGATATTTTGCCCCACCATTACGGACACGAAAAAAGGGGCATTCCCCCTACCGCACAGCTGGCAAATCGGCTCAAAATGCCAACCCATTTAAAAGATTTTGCCAAATTAGTGGCAGAGTACCACACTCACAGCCATAAAATAATGGAGCTGCGCCCAAATACCGTGATTAAACTCTTCAATGCACTGGACGTTTGGCGTAAGCCCGCCCGCTTTTTCGATTTCCTGCTCGTATGTGAAGCAGACAGCAAAGGGCGGCTTGGCTTTGAAAATAGAGCGTATCCGCAAGCTGACTACGCGAAACAGCTTTATCGGATTGCCAGTGCGATTGATGTGAAAAGTGTGATCGAAGACGGCTTTCAACACGCTACCATTCGCACAGAATTAGATAAACGGCGAGCCTTCGCCATTAAACAATTTAAACAGGATAGACTAAATGCGCCCACAGACCGTACTTGATTTTTGGTTTACTGAAATTACCCCGGCCGATTGGTTCGACAAAAGCGCTGACTTGGATCAACAAATTCGTACACGCTTTTTAACTCTAACAGAAGCGGCTGTCAAAGGTGAATTATTTGCGTGGCGAAAAACAATCGAAGGACGGTTGGCGGAAATCATCGTTTTAGATCAATTCTCCCGCAACTTATGGCGGGATACACCGCAGGCATTTGCCCAAGATTCAATGGCAATCGCGCTAGCACAAGAAGCGGTAACCCACCCTGATTATGAAAAATTGCCACCGATACAACGTAAATTTATTTTAATGCCGTATATGCACTCGGAATCGGCACTGATTCACCAATATGCCGTGCCGCTGTTCCAAGCGTTGAATGACAATTATACGTTGAATTACGAGCTAAAGCATAAGGTCATCATAGACCGCTTCGGGCATTATCCCCACCGTAACGGGATTTTAGCTAGAACATCAACTGAAGAAGAAATCGCCTTTTTAAACCAGCCCAATTCGTCATTCTAACTCAATACAAGCGGTCGATTATGATCGCTTTACAAAAAGCCGGTATTATGTAGCAAATGCACAAAAATAAACATTTTAACAAGAATGTAGGGATTGTGTCCCGCAGGGCTGAAAACAATATTTATTTCAATACTTTTTATTGTGTTTTATTTATGTTTACATAAACAAAAAGGTGGAAAAACCGCCTTTTTGCACTCTCCTAGTTTTAACAGGAAAGCTCAAGTAATGATAGTATATTTCGTTATGGATTATAATGTGTTATCACTACTTGACTCCCCACGCTTTCAAGCGAGGGGGAATTAAATCTTTTTAAAATTTAACCGAAAATATCGGAATGAGAACTAACTCGTATTAAATATAGTATATTATTTTCAATCTTATAGATAAGAACTAGATCACTGAAGATATGGCAATCTCTATACCCTCTCAAGCTATTCTTCAGGGCATGATCTTTATATTGCACTGGCAACGCTTGCCCTTGACGCAAACAAGAAAACACCTCACCCCATTCTTTCGAGGTGATAATTTCAACCCCTAACTTAGCACAGTCCCTTTTAAAATCTTTTGTCGGAGCTATGCCTTTAATCTCACAACCATTAGCCAAATTTTACTCCTTATCACGATATTGTGATAACAGTTGAACAATATCTGTATCTGCTGACACAGGAATAATTTCAACCTCATCACTTTCAACCTCAGCCATTGCACGCAATGTTTTTTCGTTTGGTTGTAAATAGTCTAGGTTTACAGGTACTGTTTTAGTTTTTGCAATCTCAGTTAAAAACAGATTAAAAACCTGAGAAGGTGTAAATCCATATTGTTCTATAATTCCAAATGCCTCCGTTTTTAAACTTTCAGTCAATCTAAAACTGAAAGATGCGTTATTAATTGTTGCCATATTGTTCTCCTAAACCTCTCTGATGTTAAGCATAGCTCATTAATAGAGAGGATTTCTCCTCTGTTGATACTTAATTCATTCATTGCTTGCTTAACTGAATGTAATTCATTGCAATGACACACATAGTATACACAATTTGTAATTCATTGCAAGACTTTTTTCTGATTTCATTAGGCAAATAAAAATTATCCTTAGAAATAATAAGGTTCAACATAAAACTATGGATGGTCGAGCCAGTTTTGTCCCTTTGGGTACGTATTGATAAAATGTGAATAGCCTGCTGGATAAACAGATTGCCCTGCGTTAGTTCGCTCACCGTAGGCTCGCCCCGAAAAAATTTAGCTAGTTTTTTTCGGTTAAAAGCCCGCTATCGCATTTTATTTTTAGGTTCGTTTCCAATCCTAAAAAGCCCCGCCTTTGCCCTGCGATAGACTAAAATCATATAAGGTAATCCGTATCAGTCCGCTAATGCGTTTTCTCATTCCTCATACTTACAAGGGACACACTGCGTGTGTCCCTTCTAAAAATCAAGTTATTTCAATAGGTTAAAATCCGAACACACGCAATGTGTCCCTACAAACGAACAAAAAACAACTTTGCGCAACGGCTACATAATCAGATATTATGCACAGAAAAGATTAGCGGATATTTAAATTTCAAACCAAACAACAATATCGCTTGTACGTTACACCACTATTATAAAACGCCATTAAACTAAACTATCGAGGATATAATAATGCCAAACCAACCAACCAACCAACCAACCAACCAACCAACCAACCAACCAACCAAATTAGTATAAGTTTTGTTGTCCCCGTTTACAACGTAGAAAAATACCTTGCCGAATGCTTAGATAGCCTTGTCTCCCAAACGATAGATAAAGAAATCATTATCATCAATGACGGCTCAACGGACGGTAGCCTTGCGATTGCGGAAGATTACTTTTCCCGTTACCCCTTTATCACACTCGTCAATCAACATAACAGAGGCTTATCCGCTTCTCGCAATGTCGGCTTAAAAATGGCACGAGGAAAATATATCTATTTCATTGACTCCGATGATTACCTGATTGAACGAGATTTCGAACTTTTACTCAATTTAGCGGAGCAACACCAAGTCGATGTACTCAACGGCTTACGCAGACATTACCACGATAATGATCAATCAAGTTACGTTCGCCCGCCCGAATCACCTCATCTTACTCAGCATAATCAAGGTGATCTCACCGACGGCGCAACCCATTTGCATCGAATGTTAAGCAGAGATTGGGCGCCCGGCGTGCATTACAGCATTTTCCGAACAGCATTTCTCATCGAAAACAGCATTGATTTTCCAGAAGGATTAACCGCTGAAGATGCACTGTTTACAGTGGACGTTTATACCACCAAACCGGACGTCAAAGTAATGGAAGTCAGCCGAGAGTTTTACTGTTATCGCCAACGGGAGAATAGCATTACCACTACCCTAACACACGCCAAATTCTTCACCGATATTTTCGCAATTTGTCAGCATTTATTCCGCCGTGTTGAAAAATACGATAACAAGATTACCCAAGCACAAACTAACCTTGATGATGAACAAGTCTCTAAATTACAACAAATCAAACTGGACATTATCCGTGTTATTGCGATTAGTTACGGCATAGCCTATCGCTATCAATACTTAAAATTTTCGCCTGAACTACAACAACACGTCCGCCATTACTTTACCCCGCAAATCACCCAATTTATGCAACAGTTTTTGGGGTATGAGGTGAGTTTGTAAGCTTTTCTTAGATATAAAAAAGGACACTTTCGTGTCCTTTTCTTTACTCATACTCTTCCAACCAAATGGTTAAAATTGCTTCGAGAATATGTTCGTTAGAACCTTCCGGATCATCGTCAAAATCTTCCATTTCGATGATCCATTTGTGCATATCGGTAAAACGTACGGTGGTCGGGTCTAAATCCGGATTCATATCGTACAGGTTTTCCGCAATCATTCGGGTGTCAGTCCATTTCATTAGTGTGCCGCCTCATTTGCGTGGTTAAGGTTATATTTCGGAATTTCAACAACAAGGTCTTCTTCGCCGACGATACATTGACAAGACAGACGACTGTCGATCTCTAAGCCCCACGCTTTGTCTAACATATCTTCCTCTTGATCGGAGGTGTCGTTGAGGGAATCAAACCCTTCACGAATCACCACGTGGCAGGTGGTACAGGCACAGGAACAATCGCAGGCGTGATGGATTTCCACACCGGCATTGTGCGCCACTTCCAATAAGTTATCACCCGTTTGGGCTTCCACAACCATACCCTCAGGGCAAAATTCTTCGTGCGGAAGAAAAACAATTTTTGGCATAATATCCTCTTTTATGTGAATCACTCAAGCGGTCGGATTCGGTGGAAAATTTGCAAAAATTTTGCCGTTTCAAACCGCTTGTCTTTTAAATAATCTCATCAACGGCTTTGCCCGCTAAGGCTTTTTGAATGGATAAGTTCATCCGTCTTGCCGCAAATACTTGGGTGGCATTGTCGAGGGTTTTAATCCCCTGCTGAATGGCAAAGCGATCCGTGCCTTGCTTCAAGTTAATCAAGTTTTGCAACTCGGCTTCAATCTGCTTAAATTCGTCTAACGATAACAGTGCCTCGCCGTCTTCTCTCAAGGCAATAATCACGCTGTCAATCACTCTGTCGGCTTCAACACGTTGCTCGGCAAGCTGACGGGCTTCCATATCCTGCTTGGCATTGGTCATTGACGAGCGGATCATTTCGGTAACTTCATCATCGGTTAAACCGTAAGACGGCTTAATTTGAATCGAGGCTTGCACTTTGGTCGATTTCTCCATCGCCGTAACGCTCAATAGCCCGTCCGCATCGACTTGATAAGTAACCCGAATATGGGCAGCCCCTGCGACCATCGGCGGAATACCCCGTAAGGTAAAGCGACCGAGTGAACGGCAATCTTCCACCAATTCACGCTCACCCTGTACAACGTGTACGCTCATTGCCGTTTGCCCGTCTTTAAAGGTGGTAAATTCCTGCGCTTTAGCAACGGGGATAGTGGTATTGCGTGGAATAATTTTCTCTACCAAACCACCCATTGTTTCAATCCCAAGGGATAACGGCACAACATCAAGCAATAACATCTCCGCATCAGGCTTATTGCCGACCAAAATATCCGCTTGAATTGCAGCACCGAGTGCAACTACTTTGTCCGGATCGATCGAAACCAGTGGCTCACGCCCGAAAAATTCGCCCACTTGCTCTCGCACATAAGGCACACGGGTTGCACCGCCGACCATCACCACCTGTTGCACCTCATCGGCAGCTACCCCCGCATCTTTCAATGCTCGGCGGCAGGTCAGCAACGATCGTTTCACAAGCGGTTGGATCAGCGTATTAAATTGCGAACGGCTCAGTTCACCCTGCCAGTTTGCAAATGTCAGTGGATAACTGACCACTTGCGATAGTGCCACTTTGGCTTGATTGGCAAGGGTTAACAGTTCACGCTGTTCACTGGCGGTTTGAGGCTGTACCCCCGATTGTTCACTGATCCAACGGGCAATCAGATGATCGAAATCATCGCCGCCTAACGCCGTGTCTCCGCCGGTCGCTAACACTTCAAATACGCCTTTACTCAAACGTAAAATGGAAATATCAAATGTGCCGCCGCCTAAATCATAAACGGCAATTACCCCCTCTTGCCCGCTGTCTAAGCCGTAGGCAATTGCTGCGGCGGTCGGTTCGTTCAGCAAACGTAACACATTCAATCCGGCTAAACGTGCCGCATCTTTGGTACTTTGGCGTTGGGCATCATCAAAATATGCCGGCACGGTAATCACTACGCCGGACAATTCACCAGCTAAATGCTGTTCTGCAAGCCGATTCAATGCCATTAAAATATCGGCGGAGATTTCAATCGGGCTTTTATTGCCTTGTGCCGTTTGAATCAGCGGTAAGCCGTTTTCACTGGCGATAAACCGGTAAGGTAAATCGGGATAGCGTTGTTGCACATCTTCAAGGCTACGCCCGATCAAACGTTTCACCGAAATCACGGTATTTTGCGGATCACTGCTTGCGTTAGCAAAGGCGTTGCGCCCTACGCTTTTCTCACTTACACCGTAATGCACCACCGAAGGCACAAGCGCATTTTGTTGTTCATCAAGCAATACCTGTGCTTGCCCGCTGCGCACTGTCGCCACTAAGGAATTGGTTGTGCCTAAATCAATCCCCACCGCTAATTTTGCTTGATGCGGTGCCGGGCTTTGATTCGGTTCGGAAATTTGAAGTAGTGCCATTTATCTTATCTCTTTGTCTAATTTACCGCATAGCCCATATCGTCAGGAGCAAATGTGGCTTGGTAATGTCGTTCTATCGGCTGTGTTTGTTTTGTTTCAGGGTGAATAACTTGGCTGCCGTTAAGATTAGCGATATCCTGCTGCCAGCTTTGCCAACGTAAGCCGTGGTAAAAACCGGCTAAATCTGCCGTTAATGCCCAGCCGAGAAATTGGGAATAATTTAAGCCGATGCTTTCCCACGCGTGTTTTTTCGGGGAATAGTAGTAAATCATTCCGATTTTGTCCCCTAAACCGCCACCGTTTACGGCGAAATAACCGCCGATAGCATCATCGGCAACCAATAAATAGAGCGGGCGTTCGCCGGCAGATTCAAAGGTTTTGCCGAAATTCCACTCAAACAGTCCTCGTGGTAGTTTTTCACTGCCAGAGCCGATTAAACGTAACCAGCCGTGATCCACTAAGATCCCGCCGGTTTCATAGACCACTGCCCCCAAAGGCATTTTGGTGGAAAGTTGCATTCCGACCAATTCCTTGCCGGCATTTTCAACATCTTTCGGCAAAATTTGATAATGATTATTCGCCTGCTTAAACCAACCCTGAATAATCGCCCAAACGCTATTCTCTTTATCAATCAGTTGCTCTAGATCTTTCATCGTTAATCTAATAATTGTTCTTCGATACGTTCAATTTCCGCCATTAACTTTTTAATAAAACGGAGTTTATCGGCGATTTCGGCCGCTTTCTGCCACTGTTGCGCATTGAGAGCTTGTTCCATTTCAGCAAGTAACCGTTGGTTTTCTTTGTAGATTTCGCTGCTGAAAGCAGTGAGTTTCACCTCATTTTTTGCAATTTCAATGCTTTCAAGCTGCTCCCGCCATTCCAGTTGCTGCATCAAAAATGCCATATCTTTTTGGCTTTTTTGCTCTAAATCCTGTACTTCACCTGTGTGAATGCGGATAATCGCTTCCGCCCGTAAAATCGGATCTTTTAAAATGTGCAACGCATCGTTGATTTCCGCCGATTTTTGCATTGCCAACCGCTGTTCTTGCGCGGAATGCGCCGCAAAATTATCGGGGTGTAGCGATTTTTGTAGGCTTAAATAACGGGCAGATAATTGCGATTTATCCAATGAAAAGGCAACCGGCAAATCAAAAAGTGCAAACGGGTTCATATTTTCCTCTACACATTGAAACTTTCGCCACAACCGCATTCGTTTTTAACATTCGGGTTGCTGTATTTAAAGCCTTCGTTCAAGCCCTCTTTAACGTAATCCAACTCCGTGCCGGCGAGGTAAACCAGACTTTTTTCATCGACAATCACTTTTACGCCGTGTTGTTCGAAGACTTGATCGTCCTCGTTAAGTACATCAACAAATTCAAGCACATAAGCTAGCCCTGAACAACCTGACGTTTTTACCCCAAGGCGTAAGCCAATCCCTTTTCCTCGATTTTCTAAGAATGTTTTTACCCGATTAGCTGCGGTTTCTGTTAATGTTATTGACATATTTTCTCCTAAAACATATTAAAGAACCATTAGTAAGAATGGCAATCCAAACCCAATCAACGTCAGTCCTGACGATAAAGCAATGATCCAAAATGGCTTTTTAATACATTCTTGTTTCAATAATAAATAACCAATGCCGGATGTTATAAATGCTCCAATACTATTTATGGGATAAAAGATTAACCAAAGCCCGATTTGTTCGTCTTTATCCAAATTTGCAATAAATAGGTGAAAACCAAAATAAATAACTAAAACAGTCAATCCTGCACCCGTTACTGCATTTTGACTAATCCCAGCATAGAGAATACAGGCAAAGAATACCGGAACGCTCAAAACTAAAACCGAAAATACATCTAATTCACGGCTTAAATAAAAGGAATGCAATACTGGAATGAATACAGCAAAAACTACGCTCAAAATTGCAATATATTTTTCTGATTTCATCGGTATTACCTAATATTTAGATGCTAATAAATTTAATACTCCCGATAAACACTATGATTATCTATATTAACCGTATAAAACAATCGTAAAACAGATAGACTAAAGGGGTAATAAAGAATAATAAAATTACCCCTTATTTATCTATGACCTATTTTGCAAAAAACAGGTCATATCTCACCGCTTGTTGCGGTTATTTTGCGTTTTTCTCTTTATAATCGGCAATCGCTGCTTTAATTGCATCTTCTGCAAGGATTGAGCAGTGCACTTTTACCGGCGGTAATTCAAGTTCTTCTGCAATATCACTATTTTTGATTTGCGCCGCTTCGTCTAATGATTTGCCTTTTACCCATTCGGTAATCAATGAGCTTGATGCAATTGCAGAGCCGCAGCCGTACGCTTTAAAGCGCGCATCTTCAATAATACCGGCATCATTCACTTTGATTTGTAAACGTAAAATATCGCCACACGCCGGTGCGCCGACCATACCGGTACCGATATCTGCCGCTTCTTTATCGAATGTGCCTACATTGCGTGGGTTTTCATAGTGATCGATCACTTTATCGCTATATGCCATTTTAAAATTCCTCTTAATTTGAATATGGACGCAGGCTGTGCGTCCCAACTTTTATCGCTAAAATTAGTGGTGATTCCACTCGATTGCGTCTAAATCTACGCCGTCTTTAAACATTTCCCATAATGGTGAAAGTTCACGCAATTTCACCACTGCTTTCTTCACAATTTCAATTGTGTGGTCGATCTCTTCTTCCGTTGTCCAACGACCGAGAGAGAAACGCAGAGAGCTGTGCGCCAATTCATCATCACGACCGATTGCACGCAATACATAAGACGGCTCAAGGCTGGCAGATGTACAAGCAGAGCCCGATGAAACCGCAATATCTTTAAGGGACATCATCATTGACTCGCCTTCAACAAAGTTAAAACTAATGTTGAGGTTACTGTCCACACGTTTACCCGCTTCCATTGAACCGTTCACATAGACTTCTTCCATATCTTTGAAGCCGTTGTAAAGACGATCACGTAACACTTTAATGCGTGCCATTTCGCTTGCCATTTCTTCTTTCGCAATACGATAGGCTTCACCCATTCCCACAATTTGATGAACCGGCAATGTACCTGAACGCATACCACGTTCGTGGCCGCCGCCGTGGATAATCGCTTCTAAACGGACACGTGGTTTACGGCAAACATATAAACCGCCGATCCCTTTCGGCCCGTAAAGTTTATGGCTTGAGAAGGACATTAAATCTACATTTAATGCGTGTACGTCCACCGGAATTTTACCGACACTTTGCGTCGCATCAACGTGGAAAATGATTTTCTTGGCACGGCAGATCTGACCAATCTCGGCGATCGGCTGAATCACGCCGATTTCGTTATTAACGTGCATAATGGAGACTAAAATCGTATCCGGACGAATTGCCGCTTCAAATTTAGCCAGATCAATTAAACCGTCTTCTTCCGGTTCTAAGTAGGTTACTTCAAACCCTTCACGCTCAAGCTGACGGCAAGTGTCTAACACCGCTTTATGCTCGGTTTTGCAGGTAATGATATGTTTACCTTTTGTTTGATAAAAGTGTGCCGCACCTTTAATCGCTAAGTTGTCCGACTCCGTTGCACCGGAGGTAAACACGATTTCACGGGAATCGGCATTGATTAACTCGGCAATTTGATTACGAGCCACATCAACCGCTTCTTCCGCTTCCCAACCGAACTTGTGTGAGCGAGAGGCTGGATTACCGAAGATACCTTCTTTGGTCATATAATCCATCATTTTTTTCGCTACACGCTCGTCCACCGGACAGGTTGCAGCATAATCCAAATAAATTGGCAATTTCATTTTAACTCCTAACTAAACAATAGGTTTTTTAATAAATCAATCGATATGGTGGCGAGAATGACAATGGGATTGCTCACAATCGTGATCCCGATTTTCTTCTACCAACTCGGCAAGGGTGATCGTATGTAGAAACTGCTCAATTTGCGTTTCTAACCGCTCCCACAATGAATGGGTTAAACAACGGCTGTTATTGCTGCAATTTCCACTGCCTTTGCATTTTGAAACATCAACACTTTCGTTTACGGCGGTAATAATCATTCCTACGGTGATCTCTTGCGGCGATTTACCCAACTGATAACCACCGCCCGGTCCTCTCACGCTCTGCACCAACCCTTCTCGGCGCAGTTGTGCGAACAGTTGTTCTAAATAAGAAAGGGAAATTGCCTGACGTTCGGAAATATCCGCTAGGCTTACCGGAAATGTTTGTCCGTGTAATGCAATATCTAAGATTGCAGTTACCGCATAACGACCTCTTGACGTTAATTTCATCTTTGTGCCTTCGTTCAAGAAAGTGAATGTTATTGATCAGAATTCTATATACCCTACTAATTTAGTCAAGAATTTTAGCAAGGTTTTTGAAAGGTTTTATAAATAAATTAGATAGTTTTCATTACTAAAAACTATCTAAGTACTGCCGAGCACTTAGCGGGTCGATAATTGAAAAATCATCGTTTCCGCTTGGCAGCTAAAATCAAAACGGGCAACCAGTTCATAACCGCCCTCAACCGCTTTAATTTCACTGCTGATCTCGCACGGTTCGGACTCCGCCGCTCTGGCTTTTTCGGTTAAATATGCAAGAGCCGCTTCGGCATCGGCTTGGCTGGCATAGACTTGGCTGAAATCGACCGCACATTCGCTGTTATCGATAATCGTGCCGACATCAACACAACAGCAAGCGGGCGTTTCATTTAATTTGCATTCAGTCATTTTGTACCTCGTAATGTGTTAAAAATTAAACGGGGCTTATTTTACTCCCCTCTGCCGCTAAGTTCAAATTATCCCTAAAACTTTTCTGTCTAACTGGTCGGAACACTGCCGGTTTCGGCGGATTTTCATTGATTTCTGAGGCTAGCCCCGTAGAATGCCGCCCGTTTATCTTAAACGCTAAAGCGGTTTTGCATACTTTGCCGAGCAACTAACCGCTTACATTATCTAAGAGGATTACCTAATGACCAAATTTACCAAAACCCTCCTTGCCTCTCTTGTTAGCTTGAGTGCCGCCGGCGCAAACGCCGCAGCATTCCAGTTAGCTGAAGTCTCTACATCAGGCTTAGGGGCGGCATACGCAGGGAATGCGGCAGTGGCAAACGATGCGTCTGTTATTGCAACCAATCCCGCACTAATGACCCAATTCAAACAAACGGAAATTTCCGTTGGCGGCGTATTAGTTGATGGCAAAGTCGATGTTACCGGCACAATGGGAACAACCGTAAACGGCAACTATGTCGCCCTTGCCGATGCGTCTCACAAAAATGTCATTCCTCGTGGCTTTATTCCTAACCTCTATGTCGTTGCACCGATTAACGAGCGTTTTGCCATCGGGGGCGGAATGAACGTCAATTACGGCTTAAAGTCAAAATATAATCCAGATTACAATGCAGGTATTTTCGGGGGTAACACTGAATTAAAAGCAATCAACTTGAATTTAAGCGGCGCTTACAATTTAGGCTACGGCTTTAGTCTTGGTGCAGGCTTAAATGCAATCTATTCACAGGCAGAAGTCATTCGTCATTTAGGCTTTTCCGGTAAGGCCTTGGCACAACGTCTTAATACTGCCGCTCAAAACCCACGTCTTGCCCCGCTTGCCGCACAACTTAATACCGCTGCTGCAACCCTTGCACAAATGCAAAACGGCACAGAAATTTCCCGTTTAAGCGGTGATGAATGGAGCTTTGGGTGGAACGCCGGATTAAGCTACGACATCAATGAAAGAAACCGTATCGGTGTGGCTTATCACTCTGCGGTGAATGTGAAATTTAAAGGCGACTATTCTAATGCGTTCCCAACGCAATTTAACCCGTTAATCAACCAACTGTCTGCAATGGGCGTTGCCTTACCGCTTAGCCAAGCAACAGGCGGCGAACGCATTCCGGGGCGTTTAACCTTACATTTGCCGGCGTACTGGGAAATTTCTACTTACCACAAATTAACCGACAAATTCGCAATGCAATTTAGCTATAAACGCACCGAGTGGTCAAAATTCAAGAAATTAGAAGCGTACGGTCAATCGGGCAATGTGCTATTCAGTAAAGCGGAAAATTACAGCGACTCATCACGTATTGCAATTGGTGCGTCTTATGATGTCAGCGAAGCATTAACCTTGCGTGCCGGCTTGGCGCACGATGAAAATGCGAGTATCAACAACCCGTCCATCTCCATTCCGGATACGGATCGCACTTGGTACTCTCTCGGTGCAACTTATCGCTTTACGCCAAGCCTATCGACCGACATCGGTTTCGCCCATCTAAGAGGCTCGAAAAACCGCTTCAACGAAGATGGCCGCGGCGTGTTTGAAGTCAAATCGAAAGCAAACCTCTACGGATTGAATATCAATTATAAATTCTAATCATCATTAGCGGACGCCAATATGGCGTCCGTTTATTTATGGTTTTGAACGATTGCATATTATATAGAAATTTTAACAGAATGTAGGGACACACTGCGTGTGTCCTTTATACAAATCAAATTATTTCAATAGGTTAAAATCCGGACACACTCAGTGTGTCCCTACAAGCAAACAAAAAACAACTTTGTGCAACGGCTACATAATATTGCAAATTTCCCTGCCAAACTCACCGCGTGTTATAGATCCGCTTGATGCTTTTTCACTAACCCTTCAAAAAAGGCAATCGCCGCTTTCACTTTGGGTGAAAGATAACGGCGGTTCGGGTACAGTAAACTAATATCCAAAGGCGACTGTTGGCTATGGGGCAAAAACGGCACTAACGCCCCGCTTGCCAGTTCATCTTTCACGAGAAATTTCGGAATTAAAATCACGCCTAAACCGTTTTTTGCCATTTGCACCAACGCATAGCCGTTATTACTCACTACTTTGCCCGGCGGCTTAAATTTTACGCTGTGTCCGTTTTCATTAAAATGCCATACCGTTTGGCTTTCATAAAGTAAGCACTGATGTTGCTGCAACGCCAACGCCGTTTGTGGCGTACCGAATTTGGCGAGATAATCGGGGGCAGCCACAATAATATGTTCGGACACCCCAATCCGCTTGGCGATAATCGAACTATCCTGCAATTTGCCGATGCGTAACACCAAATCGTAGCCTGCCGAAATCAGATCCACATAGCGATCGGAAAAATCCAACTGTAATTGCAACTGCGGGTGTTGTGCCAAAAATTCATTGAGATGCGGCGCAATAAAGCGAGAACCGAAATCCAACGGCACGGAAATCGTGAGTTTGCCTTGCAAATGAGTGGTTAAATCGTGCATACAATCCTCAGTTTCCGCCAGCTCGGCGAGAATTGGCAAGCAACGTTGATAATAAAACATCCCTGCTTCGGTTGGGGTAATTTTGCGCGTGGTACGTTGCAACAGCCGCACGTTCAAATGCGCCTCCAACTGTGCGACTAATTTACTCGCCATTGCCAGCGACATTTGGCTCTGCTCGGCGGCTTTAGTAAAACTTTGCTGCTCAATCACCTTGCAAAAAATTTGAATTGCGTTGAGTTTATCCATATCTGCTCCCTATTCACAATGTCTATTAGTTTAACATAAGCGCATTTTGCTTGGGAAAAACGGCTGATGCCGTGTATCACCTTAAATCTCACGCTATGATAAAGATGTTCGGTTACTTAAATATGAAAACGCCCATCGTTTTTGGCTCATTGCAGAAAAACAAGAAAAACCGACCGCTTGTCATACCCGCCGGATAAAATTATGTACAGTTGCACGATTTTCCCGCCCTCGATATTGTTTTTTTAGAATCCCTTGCTATTATCTATTAGATTTTATCTTTCTTTTTAAAATGCGCATAAAAATCATACAAATGCGACTTTTTCATCTTCATTAGGGACTACTCAATGGGAAAATCATTAGTAATTGTGGAATCGCCGGCCAAAGCCAAAACAATTAACAAGTATCTCGGCAGCGATTTTGTGGTGAAATCCAGTGTCGGTCATATTCGGGATTTGCCGACCGGCAGTAGCGGCGAAAAAACCGAAAAAGCCAAGCCGATCTCGACCAAAGGTTTAAGCGCCGAGCAAAAAGCCGAACTTAAAGCACAAAAAGAACGCACCGCATTGGTTAAACGAATGGGGATCGACCCCTACCACGATTGGCAAGCCACTTACCAAATCCTCCCTGGTAAAGAAAAAGTCGTTTCAGAACTCAAATCCCTCGCCAAAAAAGCCGACCATATCTATCTGGCAACCGATTTGGATAGAGAGGGAGAAGCAATTGCGTGGCATTTGCGGGAAGTGATCGGCGGCGAGGACGACCGTTTCAGCCGTGTGGTGTTTAACGAAATCACCAAAAATGCGATCACCCAAGCGTTTGAAAAACCGGAACATCTTAATATGGATCGGGTAAACGCCCAGCAAACCCGCCGCTTTTTAGACCGTGTGGTCGGCTTTATGGTCTCACCACTGCTGTGGAAAAAAGTGGCCCGCGGCTTATCTGCTGGACGGGTACAATCTGTCGCCGTCAAATTATTGGTGGAGCGGGAACGGGAAATCAAAGCCTTTCAGCCGGAAGAATTTTGGGAAATTTTTGCTCAAGCCAACGCTGCCGCAGGGGCGTTAAACCTTGAACTGACCCACGCCAAAGGTAAAAAATTCCACGCTAAAAATCAAAAACAGGCACAACAGGCGGTCGAAGCCCTGCAACAATCGCCTTTTATTGTCAGTGATATTGAACAAAAACCAACATCATCGAAGGCAAAACCGCCGTTTATCACCTCAACCCTGCAACAAGCCGCCAGTACCCGCTTAGGGTTTAGCGTGAAAAAAACGATGATGTTGGCGCAACGTCTCTACGAAGCCGGCTACATCACCTATATGCGTACCGATTCAACCAATCTTAGCCAAGATGCACTGACAATGGCTCGCCACTATATTCAAACCCAATTTGGCGAAAAATACTTACCGGCAAAACCGAATTTCTACGCCAGCAAAGAGAAAGCGCAAGAAGCGCACGAAGCGATCCGCCCGTCTGATGTGAATCTGAAATCCGGTGATTTAAGCGGAATGGAAAAAGATGCGGAACGGCTCTACGATTTGATTTGGCGACAATTCCTCGCCTGCCAAATGCCGCCGGCACAGTACGATTCCACTAGCGTTACCGTTACCGCCGGCGATTACGAATTAAAAACCAAAGGACGTGTACTGCGTTTTGACGGCTGGACGAAAGTATTAGCCATTCAAGGCAAAACCGCCGAAGATCAAGTATTACCTCCCCTTAGTCTCCACGAAGAATTAGCCTTGCAAGCGGTCAATCCGAGCCAACATTTTACCAAACCGCCGGCACGTTACAGCGAAGCGGCATTGGTTAAAGAGCTGGAAAAACGGGGCATCGGCCGCCCTTCTACCTACGCCGCCATTATTTCCACCATTCAAGAACGTGGCTATGTGCGGGTGGAAAACCGCCGCTTCTATGCAGAAAAAATGGGCGAAATCGTAACCGATCGCCTCAATGAATCCTTTAGCGATTTAATGAACTACGATTTCACCGCCAATATGGAAGATACCCTCGACCAAATCGCCTCCGGCAACAGTAATTGGAAAGCCGAGCTTAACCGCTTTTTTGCCGATTTTTCCGAAAAACTGACCACCGCCGAGCTGAACGAATTGGAAGGCGGAATGAAGCCGAATCATTTAGTCGAAACGGACATACATTGCCCAACCTGCCAACGCCCGATGGCGATCCGCACCGCCAGCACCGGTGTATTTCTCGGCTGTACCGGCTATGCCCTACCGCCGAAAGAACGCTGCAAAACCACAATGAATTTAATCGCCGAAGCAGAATTGCATAATGTACTGGACGAAGATTCCGAAACCAACGCCCTAATGCAACGCAAACGCTGCCCGAAATGCGATACCGCAATGGACAGTTATGTGCTTGATCCGCAACGCAAAATTCACATCTGCGGAAACAACCCGAACTGCGAGGGCTATTTGGTCGAAGAAGGCAGCTTCAAAATCAAAGGCTATGACGGCCCGATTGTCGAATGCGATAAATGCGGGGCGGATATGCACCTCAAACTCGGACGATTCGGCAAATATATGGGCTGCACAAATTGCGATAACACCCGCAAAATCCTCAAAAACGGCGAAGTTGCACCGCCACGGGAAGAACCGGTGCATTTCCCCGAACTCAAGTGCGAAAAATCCGATGCCTACTTTGTGCTACGAGACGGCGCAAGCGGTGTATTTATGTCGGCACATAACTTCCCGAAATCCAGAGAAAGCCGAGCGCCGAAAGTGGCTGAACTGGCACAATTCCGTGATCGTCTGCCGGAAAAGTTACGCTATTTAGCCGATGCCCCACAGTACGATCCGGAAGGCAACGACGCAATCGTCCGCTTTAACCGTAAAGAAAAACGCCAATACGTTACCGCCGAAAAAGACGGCAAAGCAAGCAAATGGCTTGTGGATTATCTGGACGGAAATTGGGTGGAACGTAAAAAATAACCGTTTCATAAAACGAATAAAGGCGTTCTGGATTTCTCGCTTACAGATACTGCCTACATCCAAAATTCAGCACCACGATATACTATCGCAAAGGGCACACGCAGTGTGCCCCTACTGTGGTATAAAATGCCGGTTCATAAAGCAGCCAAAGAAATGCCAAATGTATCACTTGTAGGGGCGCACTGCGTACGCCTAAAATCCATATTCACAAGTACCGTATTTTTACGATCGTTGATATAAAAGGAAAAACGTTATAATGCCAACAGCCAACAGCCAACAGCCAACAGCCAACAGCCAACAGCCAACAAAAATGTTGAAATTTTAGCCACTCAACAAGCCTTTCTTAACGAGCTAGACTCTCGCCTTTGGAAAGCCGCCGATAAATTGCGTCAGCAACTGGACGCAGCCAACTACAAACACATCGTTTTAGGCTTTATCTTCCTCAAATACGTTTCCGACAGTTTCCTTGAACAACGCCAAAAACTCACCGCCCTATTTGCCGATCCGCAATCAGAACTCTACCTCGACCCAGCCATTTATAGCGAGGACGACCTCAAAAATGAACTGGAAGAACGGGACTACTACGCCCAAGATAACATCTTCTGGGTACCCGAAGCGGCACGTTGGGATAACATCAAAGCCGTTGCACAATATAATATCGGCGATGAACTGCCGTGGGGCGCAAAATTTGGCGGTGTCGCCAATTTGATTGATGCTGCCTTTGAAGCGATTGAGCAAGACAACCCAAAACTCAAAGGCAAAATTCAACGTATCGCCGGCTATAAAGTCCAAGCGGATACCCTAATCGGCTTGGTCGATCTCTTTTCCGATACTCACTTTAGCCAACCGACCTTTGACGGCAAACCAGTGCATCTCGCCGCCAAAGATATTCTTGGCCACGTTTACGAATATTTTCTTGGACAATTTGCTCTCGCCGAAGGCAAGAAAGGCGGGCAATACTTCACCCCAAAATCCATCGTTACTCTGATTGTCGAAATGCTTGAACCTTACGAGGGCAGAATTTACGACCCTGCAATGGGGTCGGGCGGCTTCTTTGTGCAAACGGAACGTTTTATCGAAAGCCACCAAGGCAAAACCCCGCACGGTAGCCGCAATAAAAATATTGCTATCTACGGGCAAGAATATAATCCGACCACTTGGCAGCTTGCGGCAATGAATATGGCGATCCGTGGGATTGAGTTTGACTTCGGCAACCAAAACGCCGACACCTTCACCAACCCGCAACATCTCGACAAGAAAATGGATTTTATAATGGCAAACCCGCCGTTTAATATGAAAGAATGGTGGAGTGAAAGCCTCGCCCAAGATCCCCGTTGGCAATACGGCACACCGCCGGCGGGCAATGCTAACTTTGCGTGGCTGCAACATATGATCTACCACCTCTCGCCTAAAGGTAGAATGGCACTATTGCTTGCTAACGGCTCAATGTCGAGTAACACCAATAACGAGGGCGAAATCCGCAAAAATATTCTGCGAGCGGATTTGGTCGAAACAATGGTTGCCTTGCCCTCTCAACTGTTTACTAACACCCAAATCCCTGCGTGTATCTGGATTTTAAACAAAGCCAAAGCCCGCAAAGGCGAAGTACTCTTTATTGACGCCCGCCAAATCGGCTATATGAAAGACCGTGTCTTGCGGGATTTCACCCCTGACGATATTGCCAAAGTCGCCCAAACCTACCACAGTTGGCAAAAAGCGGACGGCTACCAAAACCAAGCCGCCTACTGCTACTCGGCAACCTTGGACGACATCGCCAAAAACGATTACGTTCTCACCCCCGGCCGCTATGTCGGCACCGCCGAACAAGAAGACGACGGCATACCTTTTGCAGAAAAGGTGCAACAACTGACCGCTCTTTTAAATGAACAATTTAAACAAAGTGCGGAATTAGAAGCGAAGATTAAGGCGAATTTAGGAGGATTGGGGTATGAGTAAATTAACAGAAATTGCAGAATTAAATCCTAAAAGATCTTTGGCTAAAGGAACATTAGCTCCGTTTATTGAAATGGCATATCTCCAAACAAATGCAAGGGATCTGTCTAAAATTAGCATCAAAAAATTTAACGGAGGAGGAAGCAAATTTCAAAATGGGGATACCTTATTTGCAAGAATAACACCTTGTTTAGAGAATGGAAAAACGGCAAAAGTGTCAGGCATTGAAAATGATAGAGTTGCTCACGGTTCGACAGAGTTCATTGTTATTTCAGCAAAAGAACCTGAATATGATGAAGATTATTTATACTATTTGGCAAGATTACCCGAATTTCGTAAATATGCGGAAAAAAGAATGGAAGGAACATCGGGGCGACAACGTGTTTCTTGGCAATCTTTAGCCGAATTTAATTACAATTTCCCTCCAAAAGAAATGAGGAAATTAGCTGGTGAAATTCTCAAAGTATTTGATGATAAAATCCAACTCAACACCCAAATCAACCAAACCCTAGAAAATATCGCCCAAGCGATCTTTAAAAGCTGTTTTATTGATTTCGACCCTGTGCGAGCGAAAGCCACTGCCCTTGCGGACGGCTTAACGCCCGCACAGGCAGAACGTGCCGCAATGAGCGTGATTTCCGGCAAAAATCCCGCCGAACTTGACCGCTTGCAAGCCGACCACCCCGAGCAATACCAGCAACTTCTAGCACTCGCCCAAGCCTTCCCAAGCGAGTTTGAAGAAATTGAAGGATTTGGGGACGTGCCGAGGGGGTGGGGAGTGAAAAAAATTGAAGATGTCATCAAGAAAATCCCAGTAGGTAAAAAATATAGCCAAAAAACAACTTTTTCTGAAGGTCTAGTTCCTGTTTTAGACCAAGGGAAATCGGGCATTATTGGCTATCACAACGATAAAGCAGGGGTAAGAGCGAGTATTGAGAACCCTGTCATTGTTTTTGCTAATCATACTTGCTATATGAGATTAATTAGCTATGACTTCAGTGCTATTCAAAATGTTTTTGCTTTTAGAGGGGAAGAAACAGATATTTATTGGACTTATTTAGCCACATACGGAAAACAAGAATTTACTGAATATAAAGGGCATTTTCCTGATTTTTTAATTAAAGAAATTGTTGTTCCAAATGTAGAGCTAACAGAATTATTTGGACAGATAGTAAAAGAGAGTTTTTCTAAAATTGCTATGAATGATATAGAAAATTCTTTTTTAACTAAAATTAGAGATAAATTACTACCTAAGTTACTGAATGGGGAGATTAAGGTATGAATAATGAAAAATTAGTAAAAGAGATCTATAGTAATTGGCAAGCATGTCAATCTGATCTTTTAAGAATAAAAAGAAATTTCAATAAAGCTTTTGAGAAAAGATGTGCAGAGATTAATAGAGGGTTTCTTATAGCATTTTTATCAAAAATACCTGAGAAAGATTTAAAGACAATAAATAATATTCTAATCGAAATCAGAAAAATTTATGGTTCTAGCCCATTCTGGGTGAATAGTGATGAGTTTGACCTAGATGATGATAAAATCAATGACATAGAAAATAAACTATTAGAAATGATGATAAAATCAATGACATAGAAAATAAACTATTAGAAATAGAGAAAATATTCTATCAAAATGGCTTTTCAGTAATTAAAGATTTAATTATAGAAACTGATAATATTTTTAATGAATTAAAAGAATCTTATAAAAATAAATATCAAGAACTAATAACATATCTAAAAAATCAAGATCTTGAAAATGAATTATATAAAACTTTCCAAAAGGAAAAATGCAAAGCAACTTGTTATCAAATAACATATATATTTTTATTTTTTATAGTTATTATCTTTATGTTCTTTATTGGATTAAGCTTTTTATATAAAGATTTACTCGGTCTTTTTCTAGAAAAAATAATTTGTAATTTTACCACAAGTAAACATATATTATTAACTAGTATAGATTTTAATAAAGAACCATATGTTGCGTTTCTTTCAAAAATGATATTATTTTTCCCATTAACCTGGTTGGCTATTTTTCTCTCAAAAAGAATATCAGAAACCACAAAAATTAAGCAGACATATCTACATAAAGAGGTTGTATCAAAATCGTATGTTAACCATCTAAATTTTATAACTAAACATTATAGCCCTGAGAATGAAGAAATTAAACAAAGTTTAACATCTGTTGCTATTTCTGCATTAGGGTTTAACCCTGCCTTATTATTAGAAAAATCAACTTCAGAAAAAATTCCTATGGAGGAATTATTATTAAAAATAATAGATAATGCAAAATTAAATAACTCCTCTATAAAAACTGATAAGGAATAGTTATAACGGACGCCAGCATGGCATCCCTACACACAATGGGAAATAATATAACGATGAGAAATAAATCATATTTTAAATAGTCAGAAAAACGTTTTATTTGTAACACTGATATGTAGGGACGCCACGCTGGCGTCCGTACAAAATCATTCGTAAGAATAAACTGTTTAGGTATATATTTAATAAAAATAATCTTTATCCAAATTTATTACATTATTTTCGATATGTTGATAAATGTTTTGGGCACACACAGTGTGCCCCTACGGCATTATAAGATTAAATTTGATATTCAATCTATATATTTATGGCTAGGTTAAAGAGCTTACACATTAAACAAACCCAATAACGAAGTATTTGTAGGGGCACACTGCGTGTGCCCAATATGATAAATAGTGAGAAATATAAAAAATTAAAAGAAACGATCTTGTTGCCAATTTATAACGTTATTTTCAATATAATCATAAATTTTTTGGAAGGATTTTTCATCACGGATAATATGTTCATAATAGCTACGCTGCCATTTAAATACGATATTTTTATGTTTAGCATAGCTTGATAATGCACATTTTATCCCACGAATAATGGACGATAAATTTTTACGTTGAGCACCAAAATAATGCTGATGTCTGTCAATATCCGAATTTAATATAATAATACAATGGAAATGATTAGGCATTATGATGAAAATTGGAATATCAATATAACTATCGGGGCGAACAAGCGGTGTGTTTTGGATAATTTTTTGTAACGTAAAACCCAATGGGGATAAATACATTGTTTGATGGCGTATTTCGCCGAAATAATGCGTTTTATTTTTTGTGCATACAGTAACGAAATAACAACCGTTTTGGTATGAATTCCAAGTTACCCGATTTGTTTTGCGGTTTGATGTTTTCATCATTTATCCTTTTATTTGAATGGGGTTGATCAATGGGCGCACGCAGTGAGCCCCTACGGCACGATGAAATAAAATTAAATATTAGATATTTATATAAAATTAAATAATTTATATTCAATAAAACCAATATCAACGTATTTGTAGGGGCGCACTGCGTGCACCCACAGCACGATGAAATAAAATCAAATATTAGATATTTATATAAAATTAAATAATTTATATTCAATAAAACCAATATCAACGTATTTATAC